>JAKOWJ010000045.1 GCA_029781595.1 Pseudomonadota bacterium
TTCACCACCGCGGCCCTGGTGGCCGCCTGCCTGTCCGCCGCCGCCGCGGCCCAGTCCGCGCCCGCGCCGGATCCGAAGCCCGAGGCGCCGGCCGCCGTGCCGTGCCCGGCCGGCCAGGTGTGCCCCGGCATGATGGGGGGGCCGGGCAGGATGGGCGGCCCCGGCATGATGGGCGGCCCCGGCATGATGGGCGGCCCCGGCAAGATGGGCGGCCAAGGGCCGATGCACGCTCCCGGGATGATGGGGGGCCCCGGCATGATGGGCGGGCAGGGCCCGATGCACGGTCCCGGAATGATGGGCGGCTGCGGTCCGATGCACGGCCAGATGCACGGCCCCGGCATGATGGGCGGGCAGGGCATGGGCGGGGGCATGGGCCGCCACGGGATGGGCGGCGGCGAGATGATGGGCGGGCTGCGGTCGCTGGCAGCCGCCGAGAGGCTGGACCTCTCCGACGAGCAGCGCACCAAGGTCACCGCGATCCGCCGCGACCTGCAGCGCACGCGCCACGCCGCCATGGGCTCGCTGCGCGAGCTGCGCTGGCAGGCCCAGGACGCCGCGAAGTCCCTCGACATCGACGAGGCCGCCGCCCGCAAGCGTTTCGACGCCACGGTGGCGGTTTTCAAGCAGATGTTCGAGGCGCGCCTGGAGGCGAACAAGCGCCTGCAGGCGGTGCTCACGCCCGAGCAGCGCGCGGAGCTCGCGAAGATGCGGCCGGCGCGCCGCGGCCCGAACCGCTAGGGGCGCGAATCGCGGAAAGCGCCGGGACGGGTCCCGGCGCGGCCCTATTCCTGGGGCACCCAGCCGCGCGCGAGGCGCTCGGCGGCTTGGGGCGGGCGCAGCTCGCGGCCCAGCGTCTTCGCGGCTTCCACGGCGGCGATGATCGCGGTGGTGAACAGGTCGGCAGCCGCCAGGCTGCGCTCGACCCGCGCCGCGCGGATGATGTTCCCGACGCCGGGCCGGCCCTTGAATTCTTCCATGAAGTCCATGTCGCGCTCCTCGTGGGAGGGGGGAAGCGGCTGCCGCGGCAGGGTGGCGCAGCGGTCCCGCGATCCGAGCTGCGGAAAATAGGGAAGGCCGCGGCGGCGGACAAGCGCGAAATTCTTGCGTGACACCCAAGAAAAACTGAACCGTCCCTCCCGGCGCGTTGACGGATTCGGCTTGCGTCCGCCGGCAAGCCGGTATAGTGAAGGTGCCATGAATAAGCACCTTATTCCCCGCGAGCACGGCGCCTACGCCGAGCTGGGCTTCCCGCTCCTCACGGGCCTGGTCCTGGGCTCGCCCGGTGCGGCATCCTTCCTCTTCGTGGCCGCAGCACTCCTCTTCTTCTTCGCCAACGAGCCGCTGGTGGTGCGCCTGGGCGCGCGCGGCAAGCGCCTGCAGCAGGAACTCGCGGTGCCGGCCGGGCGGCTTCTCCTCCTGCTCGGCGGGCTGGGCGCGGCGGCCGGGGCGGGCGCCCTCTGGCTCGCGCCGCCGGCGGCGAGGCTGCTCGCCGCGGTGCCCGCCGTGCTCGCGCTCGGCCTGGTGCCGGTGGTGCTCTCGGGGCGCCTGAAGTCGCTTCCCGGCGAGACGGTGGCCGCGGCGGCCTTCTCGTCGATGCACCTGCCGGTGGCGGCCGCGGGCGGGGCTGCGGGCGCGGCGCTCTTCGGCCCGCCCGTGCTCTGGTTCGTCGCGACGATCGTGGCCACGCTCGCCGTGCACGCCATCAAGTCGCGCGTGACGGGCGCGGCGCCCTGGGTGGTGCCGGCCGCGGCGTGGTCCGCGCGGGCCGCGCTCCTGGCCGCCGTGGCGATCGCGGCGCTCGCGCCTTCCCTGCGCCCCGTGGCCCTGGCCGCCTGCCTGCCGCTCGCCGGGGTGGTCGTGGTGAACCGCCTCCTGCTTTCGCCCAAGAAGCTCAAGCAGGTGGGCTGGATCGTGGTCGCGGCCAACGCCCTCGCCGTCACCGTCCTCGCCACTGCCTGAAGAGCGGGAAAATCGGGGACGCTCCCCGATTTCCGGGATGCCGCGCCCGTTCCACGGGCGCTTCGGCGGAAATCGGGGAGCGTCCCCGATTTTCGTGAATATTCCGCACGGCGGCTGCGGAAAGCGCCGGGGCGCGGGGCCCCGCCCCTGCGTAGGATTCGGGTCATCGAAAGCGTGCTATCGTGCTTTCGCACCGGGCGGGGAGCCCGGGCCCGACAACGGTCCCAGCAGAGGAGTCATGCCATGTCGAACAAGGAACAAAAACCCGTCGTGCAACCCGAAGGCGAGCTCTCCGAGGAGCAGCTGGACTCGGTCTCCGGCGGCCAGGACGTCGTGAAGCTCGGCAAGATCACGGTCACCGCCAAGCGCGAGGAGCCGATGCAGGTGGTCAAGCTCGACAAGGTCACGGTCACCGCCAAGCGCGAGCCGCCGCTCTCCGGCACGCAGGTCGCCACGGCCGACGTGGGCACCAAGAAGAACTGAGTCCCTCGCGGGCCGCGCGCCAGCCGTGCGGCCCCGCGGCGCCCCGCGTCAGCTCGCCTGGCGCGCGAGCATCGCCGCGAAGGCGCCGGGCACGGCGGCCAGCTCCGGGTACGTACCCTGCTGGACGATCCGCCCGCGCTCCAGCACCACGATGCGGTCGGCGTGGCGCACCGTCGAGAGGCGGTGCGCGACGACGATTCGCGTCGCGCCCAGCCGCTCCAGGCTTTCGCCCACCGCCGCCTGCGACACGTTGTCGAGCGCGCTCGTGGCCTCGTCCAGCAGCAGGATGCGCGGCCGGCCCACCAGGGCGCGCGCGATGAGCACGCGCTGGCGCTGGCCGCCCGAGAGCGTGCTCACGCCCTCGCCCACCAGCGTGTACATGCCCATGGGCATCGCCTCGATGTCGGCCGCCAGGCCCGCGGCGCGCGCGGCTTCCCACGCGTCGTCCACCGTGT
>JAKOWJ010000072.1 GCA_029781595.1 Pseudomonadota bacterium
TGGGCGTGGACTACCTGTGCGTGAAGGACCCGACGGGCCTGCTCACGCCCGAGCGCGGCCGCACGCTCTTCCCGGCGGTGGTGGCCGCCGGCGGCGGCGTCCCGCTGCAGCTGCACTCGCACTGCCAGTCCGGCCTCTCGCCGGAGGTGTACACGGAGGCGATGCGCGCCGGCTTCGAATACGCGTACACCGCGCTCGAGCCCCTGGGCAACGGCGCCTCGCTGCCCACCACGCAGGAGATCCGGCGCCGGGCGCTCGCGCTGGGCCTTCGCTGCCACCTGGACGAGGCGGCGATGGCGGAGGCCTCGCGCTACTTCGAGTGGCTCACGGTGCGCGAGGGCAAGCCGCGTGGCGAGGTGGCGCGCTACGACCCGGCGCTCTACGAGCACCAGGTGCCCGGCGGCATGATCTCCAACCTGCGCTCGCAGCTCGCGGCGATGGGCATGGAGGGGCGCCTGCCGGAGATCCTGGAGGAGGTGGCCGTGGTGCGCCGCGACCTCGGCTACCCCATCCTCGTGAGCCCCTTCGCCCAGTTCATCGTCACGCAGGCCGTGCTGAACGTCGTGCAGGGCGAGCGCTACCGCACCATCCCCGACGAGGTGCGCAAGTACGCCTGCGGCTTCTACGGGCGCCTGGCCGCGGAGCCCGCCGCGGAGTTCCTGGAGCGCGCGCGCATCCGCCCGGAGGAGCGCGAGACGGCGCGCCCCGGCGAGCACGTCGCGCCCGCCATCCCCCGCCTTCGCGAACGGCTGGGCAGCGGCGTGGGCGACGAGGACCTGCTGCTCAACGCCTTCTATGACGCGAAGCTCCTCGCGCCGCTGCGCGATCCCGTGCCGGAGTGCCGCGAGTCCACCACGCCGCTGCACGAGCTGGTGCGCTGGCTCATGGAGCGGCGCGACATCCAGCGCGCGCGCATCCGCTTCGCGGGCACCGACATCACGGTGGCGGCGTGAAGCGCGCGAGCCGGGCGGCGGGCGCCGAGGACGAGGCCGGGGCGGTGCCCAAGGCGCTGCGCGTGCTGGAGGAGGTGGCCTCGCGCCGGCACCCGCTCGCCGTCTCCGAGATCGCCGCGACGCTCGACCTGCCGCCGCCCACCGCGCACCGCATCGTCACGATGCTCGAGCGCCTGGGCTTCCTGGGGCGCGAGCCCGGGCGCCGGCGCGTGATCGAGGGCGAGCGCCTCGTGCGCCTGGGCCTGGACACGCTGCAGGCCGCCGCGGGCTCGGGCACGCGGCACGCGATCCTCGCCACGCTCGCCGCGCGCACGGGCGAGTCGTGCAACCTGGGCGTCGTGGCCGACGGCCAGGTGGTCTACATCGACCGCGTGGAGTCGCAGTGGCCGCTGGGCCTTCGGTTCGAGGCCGGGAGCCGCGTCCCCCTGCACTGCACCGCCATCGGCAAGCTGATGCTCAGCCAGATGCCCGAGGAGATGCTCGAGTCGCACCTCGCCGGCGGCGGCCTCGCGCGCTACACGACGGGCACCATCACGGACGCGAAGCGCCTGCGGGCCGAGCTCGCGCGCATCCGCCGCCAGGGCTACTCGATCGACAACCAGGAGTTCATGTCCGGCGTCGTGTGCCTCGCGGTGCCGGTGGCGGGGCCGCGCGACGGCCGCGTGTGCGCGGGCCTCGCCATCTCGGCGGCGCAGGCGCGCGTGACGCTCGCGGGCGTCAAGCGCTACCTGCCGGACCTTCGGGAGGCCGCCGGGCGCATCGCCCGCGAGCTGGCCGGAGAGGCAGTCGTGGGAAGCAAGGAGAAGGCCGAAGCGAAACGCCCGGGATGAAGGTCCCGGCCACCACAAGGAGGAGGAAGCCATGAGGAAGCAACTGCTTGCCGCGGCACTCGCGCTCGCCGCGGCCCTGCCCGCGGGCGCGCAGCAGAAGTTCACGGACTGGGGCTGGCCCATGCCCTACGAGAAGGTGTCGGACAAGTCCGTGCAGTGGCTGAAGGACAAGGGCTGGTGGCCGGTGCAGGTGGCCTACCAGGCGCCGTGGTCGGGGCAGAACACCGTGAACATCGTGATGGACCGCCAGGGCCTGCTCAAGGCGCGCGGCGTGGAAACGCACTTCCAGGCCTTCCCGTCGGGCCCGGCCATCAACGAGGTGATCGTCTCGGCGCGCTTCCAGGCGGGCAACGGCGGCAACTTCCCGTTCACCTCGCTCCTGGACAAGAAGATCCCGGTCAAGACGATCGCCATCCAGAGCCCGAACCTGCTGCACGCGCTCGTCGTCCCGCCCGACTCGCCCCTGAAGAGCGTGAAGGACCTCAAGGGCTCGAACCCGCCGGCCACCATCGGCATCGTCACCGGCTCCTCGGCGGAGTTCTACTTCCAAATGGCGCTCAAGGTGAACGGCATCGAGGTGGGCAAGGACGTGATCCTGAAGAACATGCCCCCGGGCGAGCAGATGGCCCTGCCCAAGGGAATCGCCGGCGTCGTGCCCTGGGATCCCACGCCGACGATGATGGTGCAGGAGCGCAAGAACGGCCGGATCATCGACTCGATCTTCCCGTACAACATGTACGAGGGGCAGTTCTACCTGCGCGCCGAGATCGTCGAGCACGCGCCCGACGTGGCGCAGGCCTTCTCCGACGCCCTCGCGGAGGCCACGCTCTGGATCCGCCGCCACCCCGACAAGGCCGCCGACCTGGAGTCCGAGGTGCCGCAGCTCAAGAACTTCTCCAAGGCGATCCTGCTGCAGCAGGTGAAGGCGTACAACAACCTCTACAAGCCCACCTACGTCTTCCCGCACGCGCAGTTCTGGGGCGAGGTGAACCAGACGATCTTCACCTGGCTGCACAGCCAGAAGCGCATCACGCGCGCGCTCACCGCGAAGGATTTCGCCGACGCCGTGGACGACCGCTTCATGCGCCGCACGTTCGACAAGCTCGGCTGGGCGGTGCCGGCGCGCCCGGCGTTCCTGTCGGCCGACTGGAAGGGCGACCCGGGCAAGCCGCCGTTCCCCGAGTACCTGAACGCCATCAACGCCAAGGCGCCGCAGGCCTTCCCCGAGAAGGGCGACCTCGTGAAGCCCTGGTCGTTCGCCGGCAAGTCCTACGCGCCCTGAGGCATGCCAGTGCCGGCCCTCTCCCGCGTCCGCCACCTGGGGCTCCTCGCCGCGGTGGTGGCCGCGTGGTGGGCGGTCAGCACGCACGTGCTGGACGAGTCCACGCGCGCGCTGCTGCCCCCGCCGCAGGCCATCGCGGTGGCGGCCTGGGAGCTCGCCACCTCCGGCGACCTCTGGCGGCACCTGCGCGACAGCCTGAAGCGCGAGGTGATCGCGTTCCTCTGGGCCACCTCGGCGATCCCGCTGGGCATCGCCATGGGCTGGTGGCGGGCGGTCGAGGACCAGTTCGACCCCCTCGTCGAGGTGCTGCGGCCCATCCCGCCGCTCGCGTGGATCCCGCTGTCCATCCTCTGGTTCGGGGTCGGCGACACGCAGAACGAGTTCATCATCTTCCTGGGCTGCTTCTTCCCGATCCTGCTCAACACGATCACCGGCGTGAAGGGCGTGGAGGCCAACCTCATCCGCGCCGCGCGCTGCCTGGGCGCGGGCGAGGCGAGCGTGCTCTGGCGCGTGGTGCTGCGCGCGGCGCTGCCGCAGATCGTCACCGGCGTGCGCGTGGGCCTGGGCGTGGGCTGGATGGCGCTGGTGGCCGCCGAGCTCGTGGGCGCGAGCACGGGCCTGGGCTTCCTCATCAACGACGCGCGCACGGTGCTGCGCACCGACTACGTGATCGTCGGCATGGCCACCATCGGCCTCGTGGGCCTAGGCATCGACCGGGCCATCCGCGTGGCCGTGGCGCGCCTCATGCCGTGGTCGAGGGCCATGAGCCGATGAGCACCGTCACGATTGACGGGGTGGCGAAGGTCTATCCCGGCCACGGCGCGGGCGACGAGCCCGTCCACGCGCTCGAGTCCGTGAGTTTCCGCGTGGCCGACCGCGAGTTCTGCTCGCTGCTGGGCCACAGCGGCTGCGGCAAGACCACGCTCCTCATGATGCTCGCCGGCTTCGAGCAGCCGACGGCCGGCACGATCCTCGTCGACGACCGGCCGGTGGGCGCGCCCGCCTGGCAGCGCACGGTGGTCTTCCAGGACTACGCGCTCTTCCCGTGGATGACGGTGGAGGAGAACGTCGCCTTCGGGCTGGAGATGAAGAAGGTGGCGCCGGCGCGGCGCCGCGAGGTCGTGCGGCACAACCTGGAGCTCGTCGGCCTCAAGGGCTTCGAGCGCCGCTACCCGCACCAGCTCTCCGGCGGCATGAAGCAGCGCGTGTCCATCGCGCGCGCGCTCGCGGTCGATCCCGCGGTGCTGCTGATGGACGAGCCCTTCGCCGCCCTGGACGCGCAGAACCGCTCGCGCATGCAGGAGGAGATGGGGCGCATCCTCGCCTCCGACGACCCGGCGGTGCGAAAGACCATGGTGCTCGTCACCCACAGCATCGAGGAGGCGATCCTGCTCTCGGACCACATCGTGGTGCTCACGCGCCGGCCCGGGCGGGTGAAGGAGCAGATCCGCGTGGACCTGCCGCGGCCGCGCCAGGAGGGCGACCCGGCCTTCGTGGCGCTGCGCGAGCGCATCCGCGCCCTCATCCACGACGAATACGAGATCGAGACGTGAGCCGGCTCGCCGGGAAGGTGGCGCTCGTCACCGGGGCCGCGCGCGGCATCGGCGAGGCGATCGCGCGCCTCTTCGCGCAGGAGGGCGCCACCGTCTACCGCGGCGACGTGCTCGCGGGCGCGGACCTCGCGCTCGACGTGACGGACCGCGCGTCGGTTGCGGGGGCCGTCGCGCGCATCCGCGCCGAGCGCGGGGGCCTGGACATCCTGGTGAACAACGCCGGTCTCATCACCTCGGGCCCGCCGCAGGCCCTCTCCGGCGAGGACTGGGACCGGCTCGTGGCCGTGAACCTCACCGGCGTCTTCAACTGCGTGCAGGCGGCGCTGCCGGCGATGGCGGGCCGGGCGGGCGCGGCCATCGTGAATCTCGCGTCGGTCTCGGCCGAGAAGGGCGGCGGGGCCATCGGCAACGTCTGGTACGGCGCGACGAAGGCGGGGGTGGTGGCCATCACCAGGGGCCTGGGCCGCGAGCTCGCCCCGCGCGGCATCCGCGTGAACGCCATCGCGCCGGCGCTGCTCGACACGGACATGACGCACGACCTGCTCACGCCGGAGGTGCGCGCGCGCGTGCTGTCGCGAATTCCGCTGGGGCGCCTCGCGGAGAAGGACGACGTCGCCCGCATGGCGCTCTTCCTGGCGTGCGACGACAGCGTGTTCGTCACGGGCGAGACGGTGGCGGTCGACGGTGGGTTCCTTCGAGCCTGAGGTCGTCGCCGTCGCCGCGGCCGTGGCGGTCGCGGCCGGGCTCGTGCGCGGCACCACCGGCTTCGGCGGGGCGATGGTGATGTCGCCGCCGCTCGCGCTGCTGCTCGGGCCGGTGGTGGCCGTGCCCGTGGTGCTGCTGCTCGAGGGCCTGGCCGCCCTGCCGATGGTCGCGGGCGCGCACCGCATCGTGCGCTGGCCGGTGATCGGCCCCATCACCCTCATGGCGTGCCTTACCGTCCCGCTCGGGACGTGGGCGCTGGTGGCGGTGGACCCCGGCATCATGCGGCGCGTGATCGCCGCCACGGTGATCGTCTTCGCCTTCGCGCTGCTGCGCGGCTGGCGGCACTCGGGCCGGCACCGCCCCGCCACCGGGCTCGCCCTGGGCGCGCTCTCCGGCACGATGGTGGGCGCCACCAGCATGGGCGGCCCGCCGGTGATCCTCTACCTGCTCTCGGGGCCGGACCCGGTGGAGAGCACGCGCGCGAACCTCACCGTGTTCATCTGCGCCATCTCGCTCGCGGGGCTGGCCGGGCTGTGGGCCGGCGGCGTGCTCACGGCGGCCGGCGCCGGGCTCGCCGCGCTCCTCGCGCCGGGCTACTACGGCGGCATCCTGCTCGGCGCGCGCGTCTTCCCGCGACTGGGCGACCGGCGCTTCCGCCAGCTCGTGCTCGTGCTGCTGGTGGCGGTGTCGGCCGGGATCCTGCTGGCCTAGCCCGTGGCCGCCCCGGGACAGAGCGTGCGCGCCATGCGGTCGGCCGCCTCGCGCAGGCGCGGCACGTGCACCAGCAGGTCGTCGAGCGTCTTGCGCCCCTCGGGCGCCTGCAGCGCCACCGCGGCGCAGGCCCGGCGCCGGTCCAGCATCACCGGCACGGCGATGCCCACCATGCCCCGCAGGTGCTCGGCGCGGTTGATGCCGATGCGCCGCGAGCGGGTGAGGTCCAGCTCCTTCTCGAGCTCGGCGCGCTCGACGATGGTGTTCTCGGTGAAGCCGCGCAGGCGGATCTGCTCGACGAGGCGGCTTCGCTGCGGGCGCGGCAGCATGCTCAGCAGCAGCTTGCCGCTGGCCGTGGCGTGCAGCGGCACGTGCGAGCCGGGCGCGAGCAGCATGCGCAGGGCCCAGGTGGTCTCCACGCGGTCCAGGTACACGATGTCGGTGCCGGCGAGCGCGGCGAGGTTGCAGGTCTCGCCGATCTCGTCCACGAGGGCGGCGAGGATCGCGTGGCGCTCGGCGCGCGCCGGCCCGTTCATGAGCGCGGCCTGCGCGAAGCGCTCCACCCGCGCGGCGAGCTGCACGCGGCGCGTGCCGGGCTCGCGCACCACCAGGCCCGCGAGCTGCAGCTGGCCCACCAGCCGGTGCACCGTCTGCTTGGGCAGGCCCACGGCCTCGACGATGGCCGCCAGCGGGCAGCCGTCCGGCTGCTGCGCCACCACCTCGAGCACGCGGAAGGCGCGCACGGCGGCGGCGTTGGACTGGTTGCTTTCCATGCGTCGTGATCGGCGTGTGTGTGGAAATCGAGGAAAACGGGACTTTTGTGCACCGCAATCGCGGCGATAGTTTACGCCGCAACGGAAAAGAACGCGGGCGGGAAGACCCGCACCCCCGAGACGACAGAAGAGGAGAGAGACCATGGACCACCGCAATCCCGACCGGCTTCGCCGCAACCTGCTCATCGCCGGTGCGGCCCTCGCCGCCTCGCCGCGCCTGGCGCTCGCGCAGCACAAGTACCCGTCGCGCCCCGTCGACTTCCTGGTGCCCTGGGGCGCCGGGGGCGGCGCCGACCAGCTCGCGCGCCGCCTGGGCGGGCTGCTGGAGAAGGAGCTGGGCACATCCTTTCCCATCCTCAACATCCCCGGCGCCACCGGCAACACGGGCATGGCGAAGCTCCTTTCCTCGCCGGCCGACGGCCAGTCGATCTGCGTGTTCATCGCCGACACGCTGGGCACGCTGGCCGGCGGCAAGGGCCGCTACAAGCTCGCGGACCTCGCGCCCCTGGGCATCATGATCCGCCAGCCCAGCGGCTTCTTCGTGAAGGCCGACGCCAAGTGGAAGACCTTCGACGACCTGCTGGCCGACGCGAAGAAGCGCGAGATCAAGGTGGGGATCACCGGCTTCGGCGGCCCGGACGAGATGCACGTGGTGAAGTTCAACGAGAAGGGCGCCAAGTTCCGCCCGGTGCCCTTCGCCAAGCCCGGCGAGCGCTACGCCTCGGTGCTGGGCGGGCACGCGGAGGTGGTGATCGAGCAGGCGGGCGACGTGCGCTCCTTCCTCGACTCGAAGCAGATGCGCCCCATCGTCTTCTTCGCCGACCAGCCGCAGGTGGGCTACGAGTCCATCGCCCTGGCCAAGAACTACGGCGTGAGCCTCGCCATCAGCCAGTTCCGCGCCATCGTGATGAAGGCCGGCACCGACCCGAAGCAGCTCGCCGTGATGGCCGCCGCGATCGACAAGGCGGCCCAGACCGCGGAGTACAAGAAGTACCTGCACGACGAGCTCGCGTTCGCCGACAGCTACATCCCGGCGGCCAAGGCCGGCGCGTTCATGGCCGAGCAGCTGGCGCTCATCGACGCGAACATGCCCAAGAAGTCCTGACCGCGCGCGGCGCGGGCGCGGGGCCGCTCGCCGGCCCCGTCCCGCCCGTGGCGAGGATCCGATCCATGCCCAAGACCCTCCGGCTCGTGCTGCCGCACGGCCTCATGCTGCTCGCCTCCGTTTTCCTGTACTGGGCCGCCTCGCGCATCGAGGCGGACACCGGCGGCGGCCACCGCATCGGCCCCGACGCCTGGCCCAAGGCCATCATCGTCTTCATGGGGCTGCTGTGCGCGTGGGAGATCGCCAAGCGCCTCTTCCTCAACGCCCGCGCCGACCTGCACGGCGTGGTCGGGGGCCTCGCGCGCGAGGCCGAGGGCGAGGCGGGCGCGCCCGCCTTCCAGCTGGGCAAGCTCCTCGCGGGCATCGCCCTCGTCTTCGGCTACGTGATCGCCGTGCCGTACCTGGGGTTCTTCGTGGGCACGGCCGCCTTCCTCGCGGTGTTCCCGTGGTTCGGGGGCCTGCGCCGGCCCGTGCTCTCCACGGTGTGCGGCGTCATCGGCAGCCTCGCGCTGGTGGTGATGTTCATGCGCGTGGCCTACATCTCGCTGCCGCTCGGCGAGGGGCCGTTCGAGCAGCTCTCGATCTGGCTGCTCGCCGCGATCGGCGTGAGCTGAGGAGGCGCCTTGGAAGTCCTCGCCAACCTCGCCACCGGCTTCGGCCACCTCTTCACGCCCGTCAACTTCCTGGTCCTCTGGGTGGGCCTGGTGCTCGGCATGCTGGTGGCCGTCCTGCCGGGCCTCACCCTCGTGATGGGCGTGGTGCTCGCGCTGCCCTTCACCTACAAGATGGGCGTGAGCCCGGCGCTCATCCTGCTCACCGCCATGTACGTCTCCGGCACCTACGGGGGCGCCATCACCGCCATCCTCTTCCGCATCCCCGGCGAGCCCATGGACGTTCCGCTGCTCTGGGACGGCTACGAGATGACGCGGCGGGGCGAGGCCGCGCTCGCGCTGGGCTGGTCGCTGGTGGCCGCGCTCTTCGGCGGGCTCGTCTCGGCGGTGGTGATGGTGCTGCTCTCCAAGCCGGTGGCGGGCCTCGCGCTCGCCTTCTCCACGCCGGAGTTCTTCGCCATCGTCTTCTTCGGCCTGGCGAGCGTGGTGACGCTCTCGGGCTCCTCGCTCGTGAACTCGCTCATCAGCCTGTGCCTGGGCCTGCTCATCGCCACGGTGGGCGTGGATTCCATCTACGGCGCCGAGCGCTTCACCTTCGGCGAGCCCTTCCTCCAGGACGGCATCGAGTTCCTGCTGGTGATGGTGGGCGCCTACGGCATCGGCGAGGTGCTCACGCGCATGAGCACGGGCTTCGCGGGCGAGGCGGGCGAGGCCGGGGGCGGCGCCGCGCGCTTCCGCACCGCCTTCCCGACGCTCGCGCAGATGCTGGGCATGAAGGCCACCTTCGCGCGCGGCACGGCCACGGGGATCGTCGTGGGCGTGGTCCCCGGCGCGGGCGCCACGGTCTCGGCCTTCGTGGCCTACGGCCTGGAGAGCCAGTACGGGAAGAACCGCGACAAGCTGGGCAAGGGCTCGGCCGAGGGCATCGTCGCCGCCAAGAGCGCGGCCACGGCCTCCGTGGGCGGCGCGCTGGTGCCGCTGCTCGCCATGGGCATCCCGGGGAGCGGGGCCACCGCCATCATCCTCGCGGCCTTCCTGCTGCACGGCATCCAGCCCGGCCCGCAGGTCTTCGTCTCCAGCCCCGACCTCGTCTACACGGTGTTCGCCACCGTCTTCCTGGGCGTGGTGGGCATGTGCATCCTGGGCTTCTTCGCGATCCGCCCGCTGTGCAAGGTGCTGGAGGCGCCCGAGGCCATCGTCTCGGCCTTCGTGGTGGTGTTCTGCTTCGTGGGCGCGTTCGCCGCGAGGAACAACCTCTCCGACCTGTACGTGATCTCCGCCTTCGGCGTGCTGGGCTATCTCTTCGAGCGATTCGACTTCCCCATCGCGCCGCTGGTGCTGGGCACGATCCTGGGCCCGCTGGCCGAGACCAACTTCATGACCACCATGGTGAGCTTCGACAACGACTGGACGATCTTCTTCCGCCGGCCCCTGAGCGGCGGCATCCTCTTCCTCGCCTTCGCGGGCCTGGCCTGGCCGCTGGTGCGGGCCACGCTCAAGCGCGTGCGCGCCGCGCGCGAGGCGCACGCGAGGGCCGCCTGACATGGCCGCGGACGCAGGCGGGACGGTCGCCACGCTGGTGGCGCGGGCGCGCGCGGCGCAGGCCATCGCCGACGGCTACGACCAGGCGCGCGTGGACGAGCTGGTGGCCGCGGCCGGCTGGGCGATCCTCGAGCCGGGCCGCAACCGCGAGCTCGCCGGGCTCGCCGTGGCCGACACCGGCATCGGCGACGTGGAGGACAAGGTCCGCAAGAACCACCGCAAGACCCTGGGGCTGCTGCGCGACCTGCACGGCATGCGCACGGTGGGCGTCGTCGCGGAGTACCCGGAGCGCGGCATCGTCGAGATCGCCCGGCCCGTGGGCGTGGTGTGCGCCGTGACGCCCTCGACCAATCCGGCGGCCACGCCCGCCAACAAGATCATCAACGCGCTCAAGGCGCGCAACGCCGTGATCGTGGCGCCCTCGCCCAAGGGCGCCTCGACCTGCGAGCGCCTGCTGCAGTTCGTGCACGCCGAGTTCGCGCGCATCGGCGCCCCGCGCGACCTCGTGCAGATGCTTCCCGCCCCGGTCACCAAGGACGCGACGGCCGAGCTCATGCGCCGCTGCGACCTGGTGGTGGCCACCGGCTCGCAGGCCAACGTGCGCGCGGCCTACGCGAGCGGCACGCCCGCCTTCGGCGTGGGCGCCGGCAACGTGGCCTCCATCGTCGACGAGACGGCGGACCTGGCGGACGCCGCGGCGAAGATCGTGGTCTCCAAGACCTTCGACCACGCCACGAGCTGCTCCTCGGAGAACAGCCTGGTGGTGCTCGAGCCCGTGGCCGACGCGATGCTCGCGGCGCTGGCGCGCGAGGGCTGCGTGATGCTGGATGCCGCGGACCGCGAGCGGCTGGAGCGAACGATGTGGCCCGAGGGCAAGCTCTCGGCGGCGGTGATCGGCCAGTCCGCGGCGCGCATCGCGGAGCGCGCCGCGCTCGCGAACGCGGCCGCGCGCACGGCGCGGGCGCTGCTGGTGGACGGCGGCGGCATCGGGCCGGATTTCCCGTTCTCCGGCGAGAAGCTCTCGCCGGTGCTCGCCGTCTACCGCGTGCGCGACTTCGCGCAGGCCAAGGAGACGGTGCGGGGAATCTACGAATTCCAGGGCGCCGGGCACTCGGTGTCGCTGCACAGCGCGCGGGCCGAGCGCGCGCTGGACCTGGGCCTCACGCTGCCGGTGGCGCGCGTCATCGTGAACCAGGCGCACTGCATCGCCAACGGCGGCAGCTTCACCAACGGCCTGCCCGTCTCGCTCTCCATGGGCTGCGGCACCTGGGGGCGCAACAACTTCTCGGACAACCTGAACGTGCGCCAGTACATGAACCTCACGCGCGTGGCGACGCCCCTCCCGGAGAAGGTGCCGGCCGTGGACGACTTGCTGGGCGCGTACTTCGCGCGCTGGGGGCGCTGAGGTGGCGGCGCCCGCCACCGTCGGCGAGCTCGTCGAGGCGCAGGCCCGCGACCGGCCGGCCGCCAATTACCTCACCGCCGCGGAGACGCGCCTCGCCCTGAGCTTCGGCGAGCTGGCCGAGGACTGCCGGCGCGTGGCCGCCTTCCTCTCGCGCGAGGGCGTCGCGCCGGGCGCACACGTCTCGCTGGTGATGCCCAACGGCCTCGCCACGGTGCGCCTGCTGCTGGGCGCGATGGCCGGCGGGCGCGTGGTGAACCCGGTGAACCTGCTCTCCAGCCCGGAGCAGATGCGCTACGTGCTGGAGCACTCGGACTGCGCGGCGGTCTTCACCTCGCCCGACTGGACGGCGCGGGTGCGCGAGCTGGTGGCGGGGATCGCGCGGCCCGTGCGCGTGATCGAGGTGGACCCGGACGCGCGCCGCCTGCCCGACGAGCGCGCCGCGGACGGCGAGGCCCCGCTGCCGCCGGTGGCCCCGGGCGCGCTCGCGCTGCTCATGTACACCTCCGGCACCACCGGCAAGCCCAAGGGCGTGATGCTCTCGCAGGCGAACCTCGTGGCCAATGCGCGTGCCATCAGCGCCGAGCACGGGCTGGGGCCGGAGGACCGCGTGGCGGCCGTGCTGCCGCTCTACCACATCAACGCCTTCGCGGTGACGATGCTCTCGCCGCTGGTGCACGGCGGATCGCTCGTGATGCCCGCGCGCTTCTCGGCCGGCCGCTTCTGGGAGCTCGCCTCGGGCTTCGGCTGCACCTGGATCAACGTGGTGCCCACCATCGTGAGCTACCTGCTGGAGGGCGAGAGCCCGCCGCGCGAGTCGATCGCGCGCATCCGCTTCTGCCGCTCGGCCTCCGCGGCGCTGCCGCCCGAGCACCACCTCGCGTTCGAGCGCAAGTTCGGCATCGGCATCATCGAGACCATGGGCCTCACGGAGACCGTGGCGCCCGCCTTCTCCAACCCCCTGGACCCGGCCGCGCGCAAGGTCGGCTCCGTGGGCCGCGCCTCGGGGTGCGAGGCGAGGGTGGTGGACGAGAAGGGCGAGCCGCTTCCCGACGGCACCGCGGGCGAGGTCGCGATCCGTGGGCCCCAGGTGACGGCCGGCTACTACAAGAACCCCGAGGCCACCGCGGCCGCGTTCTTCCCGGGCGGGTGGCTGCGCACGGGCGACGTGGGCGTGCGCGACGCCGACGGCTTCTTCTTCATCACCGGGCGCATCAAGGAGCTCATCATCAAGGGCGGCGAGAACATCGCCCCGCGCGAGATCGACGAGGTGCTGCTGCGCCACCCGGGCGTGCTCGACGCCGCCGCGGTGGGCGTGCCGGACCGCCACTACGGGCAGGAGATCGTGGCGTGCGTGGTGCGGCGCGAGGGCGCGGCCTGCGACGAGCAGGAGCTGCGCGCCTTCTGCCAGGAGCACCTCGGGCGC
This sequence comes from Pseudomonadota bacterium, assembly GCA_029781595.1. GTDB lineage: Bacteria > Pseudomonadota > Gammaproteobacteria > Burkholderiales > Usitatibacteraceae > FEB-7. The sequence goes on from JAKOWJ010000072.1 coordinate 12,894, forward strand.
TACAAGACGCCCAAGGCCTTCCACTTCCTCGCCGAGCTGCCGCGCGGGCCCTCGGGCAAGGTGCAGCGCCTGAAGCTGCTGGACGTGCTGCCCGCCGGCGCCTGAGGATCGCCCGCGTGTCCGACCACGTCCTCACGCTCAACGCCGGCTCCTCGTCCATCAAGTTCGCGCTGTACGCGCTGGCCGAGGGCCTGCGCGCCCCGTGGCTCTCGGGCCTCGCGGAGGGGCTGGGGGCGGGCGCGCGCCTGAAGGTGCGCGACGGCGCCGGCGCGACGGTGGCCGAGCGCTCGCTGCACGACGGGGCCACGCACGACGACGCGCTCGACGCGATCCTCGCGGTGCTGCGCGACCGGGCGGCGGACGCGCGCGTGGCGGCGGTGGGCCACCGCATCGTCCACGGCGGCGCGGACTTCGACCACCCGCTCGCCATCGACGACGCGCTGCTCGAGGCCATCGTCGCCCTCGAGCCGTTGGCGCCGCTGCACCAGCCGCACAACGCGGCGGGCGTGCGCGCCGCGCGCCACGCCTTCCCGGGCGTGACGCAGGTCGCCGTCTTCGACACCGCCTTCCACCGCGCGCAGCCGGCCCTGAACCAGCGTTTCGCGGTGCCGCGGGAGCTGCACGAGGCGGGCGTGCGCCGCTACGGCTTCCACGGCATCTCCTACGAGTCGATCTGCGCGCAGCTCGCCGCGCTCGGCGAGGGAGCCGGGCGCACCGTGGTGGCGCACCTGGGCCACGGGGCCTCGATGTGCGCCATCCGGGACGGCAGCTCCGTGGCCACCACCATGACCTTCTCGCCGTTGGACGGCCTGCCCATGGGCACGCGCTGCGGGCGCCTGGACGCGGCGGTCGTGCTCTACCTGCTGCAGCAGCGCGGGATGGACGCGGAGCGCATCGCGCGCCTGCTCTACCGCGAGTCGGGCCTGCTCGCGCTCTCGGGCCGCACCGGCGAGATGCGCGAGCTCGTGGGCTCGGACGACCCGGCCGCGCGCGAGGCGGTGGACTACTACGTGGAGCACGCGAGCCGGGAGCTCGCGGCCATGGTCGCGGCGCTGGGCGGCCTGGACCGGCTGGTGTTCACCGGCGGCATTGGCGAGAACGCGGCGCCGATCCGGGCCCGGCTGGTCGGGCGCGCGGCGTGGATGGGCCTGCGGCTGGACGCGGCGGCCAACGACCGATCGGCGGAGCGCATCGAGGCGCCGGGCAGCGCCGCGCTCGTGAGGGTGATGCGCACCGACGAGGAGGGCGTGATCGCCCGCCACGCGGCGCGGTTCGTCACGCGCTGACGGGGGCCCTCAGCCAGGCGGCGAGCGAGTCCGCCGTGGCGTGCGCGTTGGCGATGCAGTCGCCCACGGAGACGCCGCCGCGCCAGTTGGCGCAGAAGCGAAGTCCGGGCACGGCCTTCTCGGCCTCGGCGACCTTCGCGACGCGCGCGAGGTGGCCCAGCTCGTACTGCGGGATGGCGCGTGGCCAGCGCGTCACCGCGTGCCACAGCGCCGGCGCGCGCGCGCCGAGCAGCGTGCGGTGCTCCGCCGCCACCTTCGCGAGGATCGTCTCGTCGTCGGCCACGGCGAGCTCGGGGTTGCGCCGCCCCCCCACGAAGTTGGTGAGCAGCACCTGCCCCTCGGGCGCGCGCCCGCCGAACATGGAACTGGAGAAGAGCGTGCCCAGCACGGCGCGGCCCTCCACGCGCGGGGCGAGGAAGCCGAAGCCGTCCAGGCGGTGGTCCACGTCCTCGCGGCGGTAGGCGCTCGCGACCACGGTGACCGCCGGGTACTCGATGGCCTGCAGCGCGACGGTGGCCTCGGGCGCCAGCGGGTAGGCGAGCCGCGCCGCCTCGTGCGCCGGCACGGCGAGCACCACGGCGCGCGCCCGGCTCACGCGGTTCGCGCCGCCCTGCTCGAAGGTCACGGCGAAGGCGCCGTCGTCGCCGCGCGCCAGGGCCAGGGCGCGCGCGCCCACCTCGACGCGGCCCACGTCGCGCGCCAGCGCGTCGGTGAGCGTCTGCATGCCGCCGCGGAAGGAGAAGCTCTTCGCGGTGTTCTTGGCGGTCTCGGCGCGCTTGCGGCGCTCGCGCGCGCCCAGCACGGCGCCGACGATGAGGCTGCCGTATTTCTGCTCCAGCGCGTGCAGCTTCGGGAAGGCGGCCGGCACCGACAGGCGCTCGGGGTCGCCGGCGTAGATGCCCGCCACGAAGGGCTCGATGGCGTAGTCGAGGAACTCGCGGCCCAGGCGCCGGCGCACGAAGTGCGCGATGGTCTCCTCCTCGCCGGCCGGCTGGCGGCGCAGGAACGGCTCGAGCGCGAGGCGCGCCTTGGCGAGCGGCGAGAAGAGGGGCGTGGCGAGGAAGGCACCCGGCGACATGGGCAGCGGCACCGGCGCGCCGCGCTTCACCACGAAGCGCGTGTTGGAGACCTCGGAGGCATTTTCGCGCTCGGCGGCGATGCCGGCCGCGGTGAGGAGCTCGCCGATGAGCGGCGTGGTGTCCAGGGCGCTGTTGGGCCCCGTCTCGTAGAGCGCGCCGTCGCGGCGCACGGTGGCGATGACGCCGCCGGGGCGCGCGGCGGCGTCGAGGACCTGCACGGCGAGGCCGCGCCGCGCCAGTCCGAAGGCGGTGGCGAGGCCCGAGACGCCGGCGCCGACCACGAGGACGTCGAGGGCGGCAGGGGAGGTATCCATGGGGATGGCGGGGCGGGTCACGTTCGGATGCGTCCTTTGTAGGCCATCGGCGCGCGGGGCCGTTGATGGCCGTCAAGCGCGAGGGGGGTATGCCCCGTGGCATCATGCACCATGGTCCAACACGCGGGGCTTTTTCCCGGCTTCCGGACGGTCGACCTCGAGGCCGGGGGCGTGCGGGTGCACGCGGTCACCGGCGGCAACGGGCCGCCCCTGCTGCTGCTGCACGGCTACCCGCAGACCCTTTCCATCTGGCACAAGGTGGCCCCTCGCCTGGCCGCCCGCCACACCGTCGTGTGCGCGGACCTTCGCGGCTACGGCGATTCGGGCAAGCCTCCCACGGACGCGCGCCACGAGCCCTATTCCAAGCGCGCCATGGCGGCGGACCTCGTGGGCGCGATGCGCGAGCTGGGGCACGAGCGCTTCCACCTCGCGGGGCACGACCGAGGCGGGCGCGTCGCGCACCGCCTGGCCATGGACCACCCGCAGGCCGTCTCGCGCCTGGCGGTGCTGGACATCTCGCCCACGCTCGCCATGTACGAGAAGACGGACATGGCCTTCGCCGCCGCGTACTGGCACTGGTTCTTCCTCATCCAGCCCGCGCCCGTCCCGGAGCGCATGATCGGCGCGGACCCGGCGTTCTACCTGCGCCACAAGATGGGCGGCAGGAGCGTGGCGGGCGATCCCTTCGCGCCCGAGGCGTGGGCCGAGTACGTGCGCTGCTTCACGCCCGAGGCCATCCACGCGAGCTGCGAGGACTACCGCGCCGCCGCGACCATCGACCTGGAGCACGACCGCGCCGACCGCGAGGCCGGCCGTGGAATCGCCTGCCCCGTGCTCGCGCTGTGGGGCGCGGCGGGCGTGGTGGAGAAGTGCTTCCGCCCGCTGGAGGACTGGGGGCGCGTGGCCGCGGACGTGCGCGGCCGGGCCCTGCCCGCGGGCCACTACCTGCCCGAGGAGGTCCCGGACCTCGTCGCGGCCGAGTTCGAATCGTTCTTCGGAGACTAGAGAGACGCCATGAAGACCTACCGCATCGCGACCATCCCCGGCGACGGGATCGGCAACGAAGTCGTGCCCGAGGGCATCCGCGTGCTCGAGGCCGCGGGCCGCAAGTTCGGCATCGGCTTCACCTGGGACGAGAAGCCCTGGAGCTGCGCGTACTACTCGAAGCACGGCCGCATGATGCCCGAGGACGGGCTCGCGCAGATCCGCGGCCACGACGCCATCTTCCTGGGCGCGGTGGGATTTCCCGGCGTGCCCGACCACGTCTCGCTCTGGGGCCTGCTCGTGCCCATCCGCCGCGAGTTCCAGCAGTACGTGAACCTGCGCCCCGTGCGCCTCATGCCGGGCGTGAAGAGCCCGCTCGCCGGTCGCGAGCCGGGCGACATCGACTTCTGGGTGGTGCGCGAGAACAACGAGGGCGAGTACTCGTCCATGGGCGGGCGCATGTACTCGGGCACGGATCAGGAGTTCGCCACGCAGCTCTCGGTGTTCTCGAGGCGCGGGACGGACCGCATCATGCGCTACGCGTTCGAGCTCGCCATGAAGCGCCCGCGCCGCAAGGTGACCTCGGCCACCAAGAGCAACGGCATCGCCATCACCATGCCGTACTGGGATGAGCGCTTCAGGGCGATCGCGGCCGAGTACCCGCAGGTGAAGACCGACCAGTTCCACATCGACATCCTCACCGCCCACTTCGTGCAGCACCCGGACTGGTTCGACGTGGTGGTGGGCTCCAACCTGTTCGGCGACATCCTCTCGGACCTGGGGCCGGCCTGCACCGGCACCATCGGCATCGCGCCGGGCGCCAACATCAACCCCGAGCGCGAGTTCCCCTCGTGCTTCGAGCCGGTGCACGGCAGCGCGCCGGACATCGCCGGCAAGGGCATCGCCAACCCCATCGGGCAGATCTGGTCGGGGGCCATGATGCTCGAGCACCTGGGCCACAAGGACGCGGCCGACGCCATCGTCGCGGCCATCGAGAGGGTGCTGGCCGGCGGGCCGCGCACGCGCGACATGGGCGGCACGGCCAACACCGTGGAAGTGGGCACGGCCATCGCCGGCGCGCTCTAGCCCGGCCGCTATACTGTGGGACCCCGCCGGCGGCCTTCGGCCGCGGGCGGGAGAGGACAACGACAAAGACGAGGAGGGCCGGCGGCACCGCCGGCGGACGCACGATGGCAATCCGCATCCGCAATCCCCGCGACTTCTGGTCCGGGGTCATGTTCGTGGCGGTCGGCGCGCTGTTCGCCGGCATCTCCATCTCCTACCGGCTCGGCACCGCCGCGCGCATGGGGCCGGGCTACTTCCCGTTCGTGCTGGGCGCCATGCTCGTGCTGCTGGGCGTCGTGATCGCCTTCACGGCGCTCAAGACCGACGGTCCCGCGGTGGACAAGTTCCACTGGGGTCCCATCTTCTGGGTGCTGGGCTCCATCGTGCTCTTCGGGGTGCTGCTCAAGCTCACCGGCATGCTGGTGGCCGGCGTGGGCCTGGTGGTGGGCGCGAGCATGGGCAGCGGGGAATTCAAGCGCCGCGAGGTGCTGATCCTCGCGGTGGGCCTTTCCGTCTTCTGCGCGGCGGTCTTCGTGGGGGGGCTCAAGCTCCCGATTCCCATGTGCCCCGGCTTCGACTACTTCGAGCGCTTCTCGCTCTGCCGGGTATAGGGGGCCGGCCATGGAGCTCTTCAGCCACCTCGCGCTCGGCTTCGAAGTCGCCCTCGCCGGCACCAACATCCTCTACTGCCTGCTGGGCGTGATCCTGGGCACCCTCATCGGCGTGCTGCCGGGCATCGGGCCGGTGGCCACCATCGCCATGCTGCTGCCGGCCACCTTCGTGCTGCCGCCGGTCTCGGCGCTCATCATGCTGGCGGGCATCTACTACGGCGCGCAGTACGGCGGCTCGACCACGGCCATCCTGGTGAACCTGCCCGGGGAGGTGAGCTCGGTGGTCACGTGCCTGGACGGCTACCAGATGGCGCGCCAGGGCAATGCCGGCAAGGCGCTCGCCATCGCCGCGCTGGGCTCGTTCTTCGCCGGGTCGGTGGCCACCTTCCTCATCGCCGCCTTCGCCCCGCCCCTGGCGGAGTTCGCGCTGCGCTTCGGGCCGGCCGACTACTTCTCGCTCATGGTCCTGGGCCTCATCGCGGCCGTGGTGCTGGCGCACGGCTCGCTCGTCAAGGCCGTGGCGATGATCGTGCTGGGGCTGCTCATCGGCCTCATCGGCACGGACGTGAACTCCGGCATCGCGCGCTTCAACTTCGGCCTGCCGGAGCTCATCGACGGCGTGGGCATCGGCCCCATCGCCATGGGCGTGTTCGGCTTCGGCGAGATCATCCGCAACCTGGACGTGCGCGGCGAGAACCGCGAGATCTTCACCAAGCGCGTCACGGGCCTCATGCCCACCTGGAAGGACATCGTCGCGGCGACCCCCGCGGTGCTGCGCGGCACGGCGCTGGGCTCCTTCCTCGGCATCCTGCCCGGCGGCGGGCCCATCCTGGGCTCGTTCTCGGCCTACACGCTCGAGAAGAAGCTGTCGCGCCACCCCGAGAAGTTCGGCAAGGGCGCCATCGAGGGCGTGGCCGCGCCCGAGTCGGCCAACAATGCGGCGGCGCAGACCTCCTTCATCCCGCTGCTCACGCTGGGCATCCCTTCCAACCCGGTGATGGCCCTCATGATCGGCGCGATGATCATCCACGGCATCCAGCCCGGCCCGCAGATCATCACCGCCAAGCCCGACCTCTTCTGGGGGATGATCGCCAGCATGTGGGTGGGCAACCTCCTGCTCGTGGTGCTGAACCTGCCCCTCATCGGCCTGTGGGTGAAGCTGCTCACGGTGCCGTACCGGCTGCTCTACCCCGCCATCCTCATCTTCTGCTGCATCGGCGTGTACTCCATCAACAACGCGTGGATGGACGTGCTGCTCGCCGCCGGCTTCGGCTTCGTGGGCTATCTCTTCGGCAAGCTCGACTGCGAGGCGGCGCCCCTGCTGCTGGGCTTCGTGCTGGGGCCGATGATGGAGGAGCACCTGCGCCGCGCGCTGCTGCTGTCGCGGGGCGACCCCACCGTGTTCGTCACGCGCCCGATCAGCGCGACGCTCCTGGTGCTGGCGGTGGTGCTGCTGGTGCTGGTGCTGGCGCCCGCCGTGCGCAAGAAGCGCGAAGAGGCCTTCGTCGAGGAAGGCTAGGCGAGCAGGCCCGCGAGCTCGCCCAGGTCCGCCACGACGCGGTCCGGCGGCGAGCCCAGGCGCTCCACGGGGGCCTTGCCGCGGTTGACCCAGTACGCCCGGAACCCGAAGGACTTCGCCCCGGCCGCGTCCCAGCCGTTGGAGGAGACGAAGCCGATTGCCTCGGGCGCGAGGCCCAGGTGCGCGGTGGCGAGCGCGTAGACGCGCGGGTCGGGCTTGAAGACGCCCACCTCGTGCACGCTGAGGACCCGCTCGCCGAAGTGCACGCGCAGCTCGTTGTGGTCCACCACGGCGTCCAGCATCTCCGGATGGCCGTTGGACAGGATCGCCAGCGTGCGGCCTTCGGCCAGGCGCTCCAGCGCCCCCCGCACCTCGGGGAAGAGCGAGAGCTCGCGGTAGGCCTGCCGCAGGTCCGCACGGTCGGCCGCCGTGGCCGCGAGGCCCAGCGACTCGAGCGCCCAGTCCAGGGCCTCGGCCGTGACCGCGTTGAAGTCGTCGTAGCGCCCCATGAGGGAGCGCAGCCACGTGTACTCGAGCTGCTTCACGCGCCAGGCCTGCGAGAGCGCGGCCCCGCGGCCGGGGAAGCGCGCATCCGCCAGGCGCGTGACGGAGTGCACGTCGAACAGCGTGCCGTAGGCGTCGAAGACGAGGGCTTGGATATCTTTCGTCATGGCCGTTTCTCCCGCGGCGAGGATACGCCCGCGCGCCGCCCGGTGCTACCATCATCCCCAGCCGTCCAACCCCGCCCCGTCCGTCCATGTTCTCCTGGGATTTCCCGTACCCCTCGCAGCGCATGCCGCTGCTCGCCAAGAACGTCGTCGCCACCTCCCAGCCCCTCGCGGCGCAGGCCGGCCTGCAGGCCCTCGCCCGGGGCGGCAACGCGGTGGACGCCGCCCTCGCGGCCGCCATCACGCTCACCGTCGTCGAGCCCACCTCCAACGGCATCGGCTCGGACGCCTTCGCGATCCTCTGGGACGGCAAGAAGCTCGTGGGGCTCAACGCCTCCGGGCGCGCGCCGGCCGGCTGGACGCCCGAGCGCTTCAAGGGGCGCGAGGCCATGCCCGTGCAGGGCTGGGACTCGGTCACCGTCCCGGGCTGCGTCTCGGCGTGGGTGGAGCTCTCGAAGCGCTATGGCAAGCTCGCGTTCGCCGATCTCTTCGAGGCGGCCATCCGCTATGCGCGCGACGGCTTCATGGTCTCTCCCATCACGGCCACGAGCTGGGCGCGCCAGGCGCAGAGCTTCCGCGGCTTCTCGGAATTCGCGTGGACCTTCCTGCCCAAGGATCGCGCGCCCAACCCGGGAGAGCGCTTCTACTGCCCGCAGCAGGCCGAGACGCTGGAGGAGATCGCGAAGACGAAGGGCGAGAGCTTCTACCGCGGCGCCCTGGCCGAGCGCATCGTCCTCGCCTCGAAGGCCGACGAGGGCGCCCACGTGCTGGCGGACTTCGGCTCGCACCGCTGCGACTGGGTCGAGCCCCTGTCGGTGGAGTACCGCGGCTACCGCCTGCACGAGATCCCGCCCAACGGGCAGGGCATCGTCGCGCTCATGACGCTGGGGATCCTGCGCCAGTTCGAGCTCTCCGCGCACGCCGTGGACGGCGCCGACAGCCTGCACCTGCAGATCGAGGCGATGAAGCTCGCCTTCGCCGACGCCTACCGCTACGTCTCGGACCCGGCCACGATGGAATTCGACGCCGGCAGGCTCCTCGACGACGCCTACCTCGCCCGCCGCGCGAAGGCCATCGACATGAAGCGCGCGCAGGACCCGCCGCCGGGCGAGCCGCGCGCGGGCGGCACGGTGTACCTCACCACGGCCGACGCGAGCGGCATGATGGTCTCGTACATCCAGTCCAACTACATGGGCTTCGGCTCGGGCGTGGTGGTGCCGGGCACCGGCATCTCGATGCAGAACCGCGGCGCGGGCTTCTCGCTCAAGGCCGGCCACCCCAACCGCGTGGGCCCCGGCAAGCGCCCCTACCAGACGATCATCCCGGGCTTCCTCACGAAGGACGGCGCACCCGTCATGAGCTTCGGCGTGATGGGCGGGCAGATGCAGCCGCAGGGCCACGTGCAGATGGTCACGCGCATCGTGGATTACCACCAGAACCCGCAGGCCGCGAGCGACGGGCCGCGCTGGATCGTCAACAACGACTTCAGCGTGAGCTTCGAGGAGGCGCGCTACGCGCCCGGCGTCATCGACGAGCTGCGCGCGCGAGGGCACCGCGTCGTGGACCCGGAGGCCGCCATGTTCGGCTTCGGGGGCGCGCAGCTCATCTGGCGCATGGACGACGGCTACTGCGCCGGCTCGGACCACCGCAAGGACGGGGGCGCGGTCGGTTTCTGACGCCTTCCGGCGCGTATCGCCGCGTGCCGGGCCGTCGAAGGGGCCGTAGAGGGCTCATGCGCCAAGCTCCACACCGGCGCGGCGGCCTCGTCCGATCGGCTCGCGTCTCGTGCACCGCCGATCTTCTCCACACCGGGGCAGCCCCTTCGGGCCATTCGACTTCTCCGGACCGCGGCTCGACGTCCCCGTAGCGACCGCCACCGATACCGAAGCCGCGCCGCACCCCAACGACGCGCTGTCGAAGGGTCAGCTGCCTGCCAACGCCTCAGTCGCCTTCCGTGCGCTGTGCCGGAGCGCCCCCGGACATCGGAGGCCTTCCGGCGCGTATCGTCGCGTGCCGGGCCGTCGAAGGGGCCGTAGAGGGCTCATGCGCCAAGCTCCACACCGGCGCGGCGGCCTCGTCCGATCGGCTCGCGTCTCGTGCACCGCCGATCTTCTCCACACCGGGG
>JAKOWJ010000085.1 GCA_029781595.1 Pseudomonadota bacterium
TCGACGGCGTCACGCGCGAGGTGGCAGAGGACGGCGCCATCCGCGCCGTGATGCTGCGGGGCGCCGGCCGCGCCTTCATGGCCGGCGGCGACGTCGCCTGGTTCCACGCGAACCTCGACACCCTGCCGGAGCGGTTCACGCAGCTGGGCGGCACCTTCCACGCCTCGGTGCAGCGCCTTCGCACCATGCCCAAGCCCGTGCTCGCCTGCGTGCAGGGCGCCGTGGCGGGCGGGGGCCTGAGCGTGATGCTCGCCTGCGACCTCGCCATCGCGGCGGACGACGCGCAGCTCTCGCTCGCCTACGCCAACATCGGCACCTCGCCCGACGGCGGCAGTTCCTTCACGCTGCCGCGCATCGTGGGCCTGCGCAAGGCGCTGGAACTCGCCTTCCTCGGCGAGCGCGTGGACGCCGCGGCCGCCCTCGCCCTCGGCCTGGTGAACTGGGTGGTTCCGGCGGCCGAGCTCGAGGCCCGCGCCCTCGAGATCCTGGACCGGCTGGCGAGCGGCCCCACCTTCGCCCTGGCGAGGACCAAGGCCCTCTTCAACGAGACCTGGGAGCGCCCCCTGGCGGCCCAGCTCGACGCCGAGCTCGAGGCGTTCGCGCGCTGCGCGGCCGGCGCCGACTTCGAGGAGGGCACCGGCGCCTTCGTCGGCAAGCGCAAGCCCCGGTTCCGCGGCGAGTGAGCGCGCCGGCCGTCCCCGCCTTCGGGGAAGCGCTCGCCTTCTGGCTCAAGCTCGGCTTCGTGAGCTTCGGCGGCCCCGCCGGGCAGATCGCGATCATGCACCGCGAGCTCGTCGAGCGCCGCCGCTGGATCTCCGAGCGGCGCTTCCTGCACGCGCTGGACTACTGCATGGTCCTGCCCGGCCCCGAAGCGCAGCAGCTCGCCACCTACGTGGGCTGGCTCCTGCACGGGCCGCGGGGCGGGATCGCCGCGGGCGCGCTCTTCGTGCTGCCCTCGCTCTTCCTCATCGCGGGACTCGCGTGGGCCTACCTCGCCTGGCGGGACCTGCCGGCGCTCGCGGCGGTGCTCGCGGGCGTCAAGCCCGCCGTCGTGGCGATCGTGGCCGCCGCCACGGTGCGCATCGGCTCGCGCGCCATCCGTCACCCGTTCCACGGCGCGGTGGCCATCGCCGCCTTCGCCGCGCTCGCGCTCGCGGCGGTGCCCTTCCCCCTGGTGATCGCGCTGGCCGCGCTGGCCGGGCTCGTCGCAAGGCCCTGGGTCCCGGCGCGGGCCGCGACGCACGCGGCTGGCGCGGCGACCAGCGGGCCCGCGGCGATCGACGACCATACGCCGCCACCTGAGCACGCCGTCGCGTCGGGCGCGCGGCTCGCGCGCGTCGCGGCGGCGGTGGCCGCGCTCTGGGCGCTGCCCTACCTCGCCATCGTCGCGGGGTCGGGCGCCGACGGCGACCTCGCCCGCATGGCGCGCTTCTTCACCCAGGCGGCGCTCGTCACCTTCGGCGGCGCGTACGCCGTGCTGCCCTACGTCACGGACAGCGCGGTGAACGTGCACGGCTGGGCGACCATGCCGCAGGTGATCGACGGGCTGGCCCTGGGCGAGTCGACTCCGGGGCCGCTCATCATGATCGTCGCGTTCGTGGGCTTCGTCGGCGGCTGGACCAAGGCCGTGCTGGGCCCGCAGGCGCTCGCCGCGGCCGGCGCCCTCGGGGCCGTCGTGGCCACCTGGTTCACTTTCCTGCCGAGCTTCGCCTTCATCCTGGCCGGCGCGCCGTACGTCGAGCGCGCGCGGGGCGCGATCCACCTCGAGGCGCCGCTCGCGGCGATCACGGCCGCAGTGGTGGGCGTCATCGCGAGCCTCGCCGTCTACTTCGCCGGGCACGTGTTCCTGCGCCCGGGCGGGGAGCCCGACGGGCCTGCGCTCGCGATCGCCGCCGTGGCCTTCCTCGCCCTGTGGCGGGGCCGCGCGGGCGTCGTGCCGGTCATCGCGGCTTCGGCCCTCGCCGGGCTGGGGATGGCCGCGGTCGCCTAGGCCGCCGGCTCCGCGACGAAGCGCCCGGACTTGCCGCCTTCCTTCTCCAGCAGGCGGATGTCCCCGAGGGTCATGCCGCGGTCGACGGCCTTGCACATGTCGTAGATGGTGAGCAGGCCCACGCCCACGGCCGTGAGCGCCTCCATCTCGACCCCCGTGCGCCCGCGGCACTCCGCGACGGCCCTGCAGGTCACGAGCGAGGCCGCCTCGTCCACGTCGAACGCCACCTCCAGCGCCGTGAGCGCGATGGGGTGGCACAGCGGGATGAGCTCCCACGTCCGCTTGGCCGCCTGGATCGCGGCCACCCGCGCCACGCCGAGCACGTCGCCCTTCTTCGCCGTGCCGTCGCGCACGAGCGCCAGCGTCCCGGGCCGCATGCGGATCGTGCCCGCGGCGACCGCGCGGCGCGCCGTCTCGGCCTTGGCCCCGACGTCGACCATCCAGGCCTGGCCGGCCTCGTCGAAATGGGTGAGCTTTTCGTTCATAATCAGGCACTCCGGATGCGGCGAACCAAACGCCCCGCCGCGTGTCCCAAGTATCCACGATTTGCCCACCGCCCGCTGCCTGCCGCGCACCCGCCGAACATGATCCGACGCCTCGTCGCCGCCCTCGTCTGCGTCGCGCTGCTGCCGGCGCACGGGCAAGGCCTCCCGGACCTCGGCGACGCCTCGGACTCGGTGCTCTCCGACAAGCAGGAGCGCACCATCGGCAACCGCGTGATGCGGGACGTGCGCATCGACCCGGCCTTCGTCGACGACCCGGAGATCACCGACTACGTGAAGAGCCTGGGCAACCGCCTGCTCGGCGCGGCCGACCCGCCGCGGCGCCCCATCGAGTTCTTCGTCGTCCGCGACGACAGCATCAACGCCTTCGCGCTCATCGGCGGCCACGTCGGCATCCACACGGGCCTGATCGTCCTCACGCAGAACGAGTCCGAGCTGGCCGGCGTGGTCGCGCACGAGATCGGCCACGTCCTCCAGCGCCACCAGGCGCGCCTGTACCAGCAGATGGGCAAGTACCAGCTGGCCTCGCTCGCGGCGCTGGCCCTGGCCGTGCTGGCCTCGCGGGGCAGCAGCAGCCAGAGCGACCAGGTGACGCAGGCGGCGATGGTGGGCGCGAGCGCGATCATGATGCAGGGCGAGCTCGACTACACCCGCGAGCACGAGCGCGAGGCCGACCGCGTGGGCCTCACCCTGCTCGAGCGCGCCGGCTACGACCCGCGCGGCATGGTGACCTTCTTCGAGCGCATGCAGCGCGCCAACCGCCTCAACGAGTTCAAGAGCGCGCCGTCGTACCTGCGCACCCACCCGCTCACCGTGGAGCGCATCGCCGACATGCAGTCGCGCGTGGAGATGATGACGCCCCGGCTGGTGCCCGACAGCTTCGCCTACCGCCTCGCCCGGGCGAAGCTGCGCGCGGAGACCGGTTCGGCCACCGACGCGGCCGCCTATTTCCGCGACCAGCTCGCGGCGCGCACGGTGGTCCGCCCGCGCGAGCTCGTCTACGGCCTGGCGCTGTCGCTCGAGCGCTCCCGGGACTTCGCGGACGCCGACCGCGAGCTCTCGGCGATCCGCGGCGGCGAGTCGGACCACCCCGCCTTCGAATGGCTGGCGGCGAGGCTCCAGTCCGACATGCGGCGCCCCGATGCCGCCGTCGCGATCTACCGTGCCGCCCTGAAGAAGTACCCCGACTACCGCGGTCTGGTGTACGGCCTCGCCCTGGCCCTCCTGGACGCCGGCCGCACGAAGGAGGCCGTCGCCTGGCTGGAGGAGCGCGTGCGCGCCTCGCCCGAGGACGCCCGGCTCTACGAGCTGCAGTCGCGCGCCTACGCGGCCACGGGCGACATGCTCGCGCAGCACCGCGCGCAGGCCGAGGCCTATTTCCGCCGCGGCAATCTCGCGGCGGCCGTGGACCAGCTCGAGCTCGCGACCAAGGTGCGTGGCGGCAACGACTACTCGATGGCGATGGCCGAGGCGCGGCTGCGCGAGCTGCGCTCGCAGCTCGCGATCGAGCGCGACGCCGAGAAGGCCCTCAAGCTCGGATGATGCGCGCCCGCCGTCTCCTCCTGGGCGCCGCGGCGCTCGTGCTCGCGGCCGGCACCCGTGCCGCCCCGCCCGACGGCCGCGCCCTGTTCGTGAGGCCCGACAAGGGCAACTGCATCGCCTGCCACCAGGTCCCGGCGTCGGCCGGGCCCGCGGTCCGTTCCGACGTGGGCCCGCGGCTGGACGCCGCCCGCCTCAAGGGCTGGGGCCGGGCCCGCCTGCGCGAGGTGATCGAGGACCCGATGCGCGCCAACCCCGACACGGTGATGCCGCCCTACGGCCGCCACCGCATTCTCGACGCCGCCGAGATCGACCGGCTCGTGGACTACCTGCATGCGCTTCCCTGACCCGCGCGCCCTTCTCGCCACCCTCCTGGTCCTCGCGGCGCCCGCGGCGTGGGGCGGCGCCGAGCAGGTGCGGGCCGGCATCCTCGCCGAGCTGCGCGAGCGTTACCCGGCCCTCTCGCCGGCCGACATGGCCGCGGGCGCAGCCGCGTTCGACGCGGCCCGCCTCGCGCAGGCGCAAGCCCGCCAGCCCGCGCCGGGCGCCGCCGAGGCCATCGCGGCGGGCAAGCGGATCTGGACGCACCGCTTCGCGAAGGGCCGCTCGCTCGCCGGCTGCTTCCCCAACGGCGGGCGGCGCATCGCCGCGGCCTACCCGCAGTACGACCGGCGCGTGAAGCGCGTGGTGACCCTGGAGACGGCGATCAACCAGTGCCTGAAGACCTACGGGCAGCCGCTGCTCGATCCCGCCGACCCGGCCACCATGGGCGCGGTGCTGGCCTACCTGCGCTCCCTGTCCGAGGGGCAGAAGGTGGCGATCCGCGTCGCGGGCGCCGCCGCGGAGGCCCGCTTCGAGGACGGCCGCCGGCTCTACTTCACGCGCCTGGGCCAGCGCAACTACGCGTGCGCCTCCTGCCACCTTCGCCATGCCGGGAGCTACTTCGGGGACGCCGCCCTTCCCCCGCCGGTGGGCTCCGCCGTGTCGTGGCCGTGGCTGCGCGAAGGGCACCCGGTAAGCCTCCAGGTGCGCATCCGCGAGTGCCTCGAGCGCATGGGCGCCGCCCCCTTCCCCGCCGGCTCCGAGGAACTGGCGCAGCTGGAGTACTTCCTGGCCTACCTGTCCAACGGGCTGCCCCTGCGCCCCGGCGCGTGGCGGCCGGCCGACGGGCCGCACATGTAACCAATGGTAAGGGGCTGGCACCGGCGGGGGGGCCGCGCCTCTAAAATGTCGGAAACGACAAGGCGCTCCCTCCGACGATGATCCGCGCGTTCCTCCGCCCCCGCATCCTGGTTCCCGTCCTGCTCCTCGCCCTTGCTGCCGCCGGCTTCGCCTGGTGGAAGTCACGGGCGGACGCGCCGCCCGCCGAGCGCTGGCGCCTGGAGGCCGCCGACCGCGGCGACGTCGTCCAGGTGATCTCCGCCAACGGCACCGTGAACCCCGTCACTTCGGTGAACGTCGGCACGCAGGTCTCCGGCACGATCATCAAGCTGTACGCGGACTACAACAGCGAGGTGAAGGCAGGGCAGCTCCTCGCCGAACTGGATCCGTCCCTCTTCAACGCCGCCCTCGCGCAGAGCGAGGCCAACCTCAACAGCGCCAACGCCTCGCTGCGGCTCGCGCGCACGAAGGAGGCCCGCACGCGCTCGCTCGTGGGCAAGGGCTTCCTCTCCCAGGCCGAGCTCGACACGGCCGTGCAGGAGCTGCAGGCCGCCGAGGCCCAGGTGGAGGTGGTGAAGGCGCAGGTCGCCCGCGACCGCACGAACCTTCGCTACACGGTGATCCGCTCGCCCATCTCCGGCGTGGTGGTGGCGCGCAACGTCGAGCTGGGCCAGACCGTGGCGGCGAGCTTCAACACGCCCACGCTCTTCCAGATCGCCAAGGACCTGGCGAAGATGCAGATCGAGACGAGCATCGCGGAGGCCGACATCGGCGGCATCCACGACGGCCTCGCCGCGCGCTTCCGCGTCGACGCCTTCCCGGGCCAGTTCTTCCGAGGCACGGTGCAGCAGGTGCGCCTGAACCCCACGATCCAGTCCAACGTGGTGAGCTACACCGTCATCGTGAGCGCGGACAACGAGCAGGGGCGGCTCAAGCCCGGCATGACGGCCTTCGTGCAGATCACC
>JAKOWJ010000091.1 GCA_029781595.1 Pseudomonadota bacterium
CGGGGGGCTCGCCGCTCACTTCACGCGCCTCAGGCGGGCGCCGAGGGTGTCCTCGGCGTAGGGCTCGAGCGCGCCGCGCAGCGCGCGCCGGGCGCGGCACAGGCGGCTCATCACGGTGCCGATGGGGACCTCGAGGATCTCGCCCGCCTCGGCGTAGCTGCACTCCTCCAGGTCCACGAGAGTCACGACCTGGCGCTGGCCCAGGGGCAGCGCGGCGACCGCGAGCCGCACGCGCCGCACCAGCTCGGCGCTCGCGCGCGCCTCCTCCGGCGAGGCGCCCTCGTCCGCGAGGAAGTCGGCGACGCTGTCGAGGTCGACCGCCTCGCGCGACTCGCGCACGTGGTCGCGCAGGCAGTTGGCCAGGATCTTGAGGAGCCAGGACTTGAGCCGCGCCGGGTCGCGCAGCTGGCCGCTCGAGCGCAGGGCCTTCTCCACGGCCATCTGCGCCAGGTCGTCGGCGAGGGCCGCGTCGTGGCACCAGGCCCGGGCCATGCGGCAGAGCCGGTCGCGGGAGCGCTCGATCTCGCGCTTCACCGCGGCGCCGCCGCCGAAGAGGGCTTCGAATCCCAGGGTCATGTCGGTTGTGACGTGTCGTATCGTGGGATTATTCCCGTCCGCGGCCGCGGCGGGAAGCGGTGGAATAAGCGCCGGCCGGCGGCCGTCATACCCTTCGAGCCGTCGCCCGCGAGGCCCGGCCGAAAACGACTCCCGGAGGATTCCATGAAGAAGCTGCTCGCCGCCCTCGCCGTGCTCGCCTGCGTCCTCGCCCCCGCCGGGGCCTTCGCCCAGTCCGGGGCGAAGATGGGCGACGCCCCCTACCGCGTCGTCTTCCAGGTGAGCGACAACGACCCGGCCAAGTGGAACCTCGCGCTCAACAACGCGAGGAACGTCCAGGCCGACCTGGGCATGGACAACGTCGAGATCGAGATCGTGGCCTACGGCCCGGGCCTGAACATGGTGAAGGCGGGCTCGGCCGTCGCCCCGCGCATCGCCAGCGCCAACTCGCAGGGCGTGGGCGTGCTCGCCTGCGAGAACACGATGCGCAACACCCACGTGGAGCGCGGCCAGATCCTGCCCGGCGTGAAGTTCGTGGACGCCGGCGTGGTGCACATCATGAAGCGCCAGCGCGAGGGCTGGAGCTACGTGAGGCCCTGAAGGGCGCGCCGCGGCCGCCGGGCCGCGCTAGACTCACCGCCTTTCGACCCCGGGAGGCGGCCCATGGGCACCCCTGCCGCGCCGGCCGACGGCGCCCGCCTGGACTTCGCGGGCGCCATGAGCTACGGCGACTACCTGCGCCTGGACCAGGTGCTGGGCGCGCAGCACCCGCGCTCGCCGGACCACAACGAGCTGCTCTTCATCGTGCAGCACCAGGCGAGCGAGCTGTGGATGAAGCTCGCGCTGCACGAGCTGCTCGCCGCCCGCGAGCGCGTGCGCGCCGGCGAGCTGCCGCCGGCCGCGAAGATGCTCTCGCGCGTGGCGCGCGTGATGGCCCAGCTCAACCAGTCCTGGGACGTGCTCTCCACCCTCACGCCCTCGGAGTACTCCGCGTTCCGCGGCGCCCTGGGCCAGTCCTCCGGCTTCCAGTCCTGGCAGTACCGCATGATCGAGTTCGCGCTGGGCAACAAGGACGCGGTCCTGGTCGGTCCCCACCGCCACCGCCCCGACCTCGCCGGGCCCCTGGAGAGGCTGCTCGCCGAGCCCTCGCTCTACGACGAGGCGCTGCGCCTGCTCGGGCGGCGCGGCTTCGCGCTGGGCGAGGCGGCGATCCGGCGCGACTGGTCGGCGCCGCGCGCGTTCGACGAGTCGGTGTGCGAGGCCTGGGTGGCGGTCTACCGCGACACCGGCGCGCACTGGGACCTCTACGAGCTCGCCGAGAAGCTGGTGGACCTGGAGGACGCCTTCCGCCAGTGGCGCTTCCGCCACGTGACGACGGTCGAGCGCATCATCGGCGCCAAGCGCGGCACCGGCGGCACCTCGGGCGTGGCGTACCTGCGCCGCGCGCTGGACGTGGTGCTCTTCCCCGAGCTCTGGCGCGCGCGCACGGCCCTCTAGCGGGCGAGGTGGAAGGCCGGGCGCAACTCGCGTAGTGTGGGTGGCACGCCACGCGCGTGCCACCATGCCGTCACCCCCCCGAGAGACCGAACTCAAGCTCGTCCTGGCGCCGGGCGAGGCCGCCCGGCTGGCCGCCCACCCCGCCCTCGCGGGCGCCACCCCGCGGCGCGAGCGGTTCGAGGCCTGGTACTTCGACACCCCGGCGGGCGAGCTCGCGCGCCACCGCCTGGGCCTTCGCCTGCGGCGCGAGGGCCGGCGCTGGCGGGTGACCCTGAAGGCGGACGGCGAGTCCGGCGGCGGCCTGCACCGCCGGCCGGAGTGGGAATTCCCGGCGGGCGGCCCGCGGGTCGACCTCGAGCGGTTCGCGCACACGCCCCTGGCCGCCCTGCCCGGGGCCGGGACGCTGCACCTTCGCCTCGCGCCCATCCTGCGCACGGCGTTCCAGCGCACGCGCTGGCACCTCGCGCCCGGGCCCGGCTCCCGGCTGGAGGTGGCGCTGGACGAAGGCGTGCTCGCGGCCCGCGGCCGCGAACGGCCGGTGCTGGAGGTGGAGATCGAGGTGCTGGAGGGTCCCGAGTCGGCCGCGTTCGAGCTGGCCGAGTCGCTGGCGCAGGACATCGGCCTGCGCCCGGAGCCCGCCTCGAAGCTCGCGCGCGGGCTGGCGCTGGCGACCTCCGCCCGCCAGGCGCCGGTCCACGCCGTCCGCGTTTCTCTGGAGGAGGACACGGCCCCCCGCGAGGCCGCGCGCCGGCTCGCGGCCACCTGCCTCGCGCAGGCGCAGGCCAACGAGGCCGGCGTGCTCGCGAGCGGCGACGTCGAGTTCGTGCACCAGCTGCGCGTGGCGCTCCGGCGGCTGCGCTCGGCGCTGCGCCTCTTCGGCGAGGCGCTGCCGCCCGGCGAGCTGCAGCCCTTCGCGGCGGACCTGCGCTGGGCCGCCGGCCAGCTCGGCCGCTGCCGGGACTGGGACGTCTTCGTCACGCAGACGCTCCCGCCGCTCGCGGCCGCGTACGGCGACTCGCCCGAGGCGAAGGCGGTGGCCGCCCACGCGCGCGCGCGCCAGCGCGAGGCGAGGCGCGAGGCGCGCGCGGCGATCCTGTCGCCGCGCTACGGCCTCGCGATGGTCCGGCTCGCGCGCTGGCTCGCGGCGCCGGCGGAGCCGGAAGGCGGCGGCCCCGGCCTGAAGGACTTCGCCTCGCGCCGCCTGCGCAAGGGCGCCCGCCGCGTGGCCGACGGCGCGGCGCGCTTCGCGCTCCTGGACGCCTCCGGCCGGCACCGCCTGCGAATCCTCGTGAAGCGCCAGCGCTACGCCGTGGAGTTCCTCGGCCCGCTCTTTCGCGGCGAGCCGGCGCGGCGCCACCTGCGCCGCCTGTCGCGCGCGCAGGAGTCGCTCGGGCTCGCCAACGACTGCGCCAACGCGCTGGCGCACGTTCGCGAGCTCTCTCCGGCGCCCGCCTTCGAGTCGTTCGCCCGCGGCTGGTTCGCCGCCCGCGAGCTGGCCGGCCTCCAGGCCTGCGTGCGAGACCTCGCCTCGGTGGCGCGCGCGCGCCGGTTCTGGCGCCGCAAGCCGGCGTCGCCGGCGCCCGCCTCCCCCGCTTGATCCAAGACAAGGGAGGCGCCTTCTCGGGTGGGAGACTGGACTCGCCCCCGCGACCGCACGCCTGAGCCGATGCGACCCGCCCTTGCCGCCGCCACCCTGCTCGCCGCCGCGCTGCTCGCCGCCCCCGCGGCCGCCGGCGCCGATGCCGTCCGCGGCCGCGTCCTCTACGAGTCGGGCTGCGTCGACTGCCACGCCGAGAGCGTGCACGGGCGCGCGCACCGCGAGGCGAAGGACTTCGAGTCGGTGCGCGCGTGGGTGCGCCGCTGGGGCGCGAACCTCGGCCTGAAGTGGACGCCGGCCGAGGTGGACGACGTGGCCGCCTACCTGAACCAGCGCTACTACCACTTCGCCTGCCCGCCGGCGGTGTGCTCGACGACGGGCGCGGCGCCCTCGCCCGCTCCGGGCCTTGCGGCGTTGCGCGACGCCCCGCGTTGAAGGTACCTTGACCGGCCGGCGCGCGCCGGAGGGAGGAGAGACCAGGATGTTCGAGTCCGCCGAGATCGGCCACAAGCTGGGCAAGGCCGAGTACAAGCGCGAGGCGCCCAAGCTGCGCCAGGCGCTGCTGGAGGCGCAGTACGAGCTGCTGGAGAACGGCAAGTTCCCCGTCGTGATCCTCGTGAACGGCGTGGACGGCGCCGGCAAGGGCGAGACGGTGAACCTGCTCAACGAGTGGATGGACCCGCGGCACATCCACACCCACGCCTTCGGCGAGATGACGGACGCCGAGCGCCAGCGCCCGGAGATGTGGCGCTTCTGGCAGGCGCTGCCGCCCAAGGGGCGCATCGGCATCCTCTTCGGCTCGTGGTACACCGACCCGATCCTGCGGCGCGTGATGGGCCACGACAAGCGCGCCGTCTTCGAGCGGCGCCTGGAGCGCATCCGCCACTTCGAGCGCATGCTCGCCGCCGAGGGCGCGCTCGTGCTCAAGCTGTGGTTCCACCTGTCGAAGGCGGCGCAGAAGAAGCGCTTCAAGGAGCTGCTCGCCAGCAAGAAGACGGCCTGGCGCGTCGGGCCCGGCGACTGGGAGCGCTTCAAGCACTACGACGAGTTCGTGGACATCTGCGAGGACGCGCTGCGCGAGACGGGCACGGGCGAGGCGCCCTGGCAGGTGATCGAGGGCTCGGACCCGGAGTACCGCTCGCTCACCGCCGGGCGCATGCTGCTCGACGCGCTGCGCGCGCGCCTGAAGGGCGCGGCCCCGCGCCTGTCGCCCGCCGCGCCGCCGCCCGAGCCGCCCATCGACAAGCGCAACATCCTCAACAGCCTGGACTACACGCGCCGGCTCGCGCCCAAGGCGTACGACAAGCGCCTGGAGAAGGCGCAGGCGCGGCTGAACCAGCTCACGCGCCACAAGCGCATGCGCGAGCGCTCCCTGGTGATGGTCTTCGAGGGCATGGACGCCGCCGGCAAGGGCAGCACCATCCGGCGCCTCACCCGCGCCATGGACGCGCGCTACTACCGCGTGATCCCCATCGCCGCGCCCACGGACGAGGAGCGCGCCCAGCCCTACCTGTGGCGCTTCTGGCGGCGCATCCCCGGGCACGGCGCCGCGGCGATCTTCGACCGCTCCTGGTACGGGCGCGTGCTCGTCGAGCGCGTGGAGGGCTTCTGCGCCGAGGCCGACTGGATGCGCGCCTACCACGAGATCAACGACTTCGAGGAGCAGCTGGGGGACGCGGGCGGCATCGTGGCCAAGTTCTGGCTGGCGGTGACGCCGCAGGAGCAGCTGCGCCGCTTCCGCGAGCGCCAGAAGATCGCCTACAAGCGCTTCAAGATCACCGACGAGGACTGGCGCAACCGCAAGAAGTGGCCACGCTACGAGCAGGCGATCTGCGACATGATCGACCGCACCTCCACGGACCTCGCGCCCTGGCACGTGGTGGCGGCCAACGACAAGCTCCACGCGCGCGTGGAGGTGATCGAGCGCCTCTGCGACCTGGTCGAGTCGCGGCTGTAGCCGGCGCTTGAGCGCGACGAGCCTTTTCCGGGAGGAGGTGGCCATCGCGATGGCGGTGGCCCTGGCGATGGGCCTCGCCCTGCTCGCGCTGCGCCCGGCCGACCGCGCGAGCACGCGCAACGCCCTGCTGCTGCTCGTGCTGTGCGCCGCGGCCGGCGCCGCCGACACCGCCGTGGGCTCCATGGGCTCGCGCACCTTCGCCGGCGTCCTGGCCGACGCCTCCACGGTGCTGGTGGGCATCGTGCTCATCCGCCTGGCCGGCATCATCGTCTTCCGCGTCCTGCTGCCGGCGGTGCGCGTGGTGCTGGCGCGCATCGTCGAGGACCTGGTCACCACCGCGCTCATGCTGGGCTGGGGCCTGGTGTGGCTGCGCGTGGCGGGGGTGGAGCTGGGGAGCCTGGTGACGACCTCGGCGGTGATCACCGGCGTGGTGGCGTTCTCCATGCAGGAGACCCTGGGCAACATCCTGGGCGGCGTCGTGCTGCAGCTCGACCAGTCCATCCGCGTGGGCGACTGGGTGAAGATCGACGACCTGGGCGGGCAGGTGGTGGAGATCCGCTGGCGCCACACGGCCATCGAGACGCGAAACCGCGAGACCGTGATCGTGCCCAACGGCTGGCTCATGAAGAACCGCTTCCTCGTGATCGGCTCGCGGTCCGACCCGAAGCCCTCCTGGCGGCGCTGGCTGTGGTTCGACGTGGACCTCGCGCACCCGCCGGTGAAGGTGTGCGAGGTGCTGGTCAGGGCCGTGACGGACGCCGAGATCCCCAACGTGGGCCTGGAGCCGGCGCCCACGGGCGTGCTGATGCGCGTGGAGAACGGCATCGGCCGCTACGCGCTGCGCTACTTCCTCACCGACCCGCGCCCGGACGACGCCACCGACTCGGTGGTGCGCGCGCACGTGCTGGCCGCGCTCACGCGCCACGGCATGCCCATCGCGGTGCCGCGCGAGGAGCGGCTGCTGGTGAAGGACAACGAGGCGCACCGCGCCGCCGAGCACGCGAAGGAGATGGCCCGGCGCCAGGCGGCGCTGGCCCGCGTGGACCTCTTCGCCCCGCTCTCCGAGGCCGAGCGCGGCGAGATCGCCGAGCACCTGGTGTACGCGCCGTTCGTCAAGGGCGACACCATCACGCGCCAGGGCGCCGTCGCCCACTGGCTCTACCTCATCGTGCGGGGCGAGGCCGACGTGTGGCTGGACGCCGGCGGCGAGCGCTCGCACGTGGCCACCCTCATCCAGGGCAACGTCTTCGGCGAGATGGGGCTCATGACGGGCGAGCCGCGGCGCGCGACCATCAGCGCGCGCAGCGACGTGGAGTGCTACCGCCTGGACAAGGCCGGCTTCGAGAAGGTGCTGCGCTCGCGCCCGGACATCGCCGGGGAGATCTCGCGCATCCTGGCCTCGCGCCAGTCCGAGCTCACCGACCGGCGCGACGCCCCGGGCGCGCCGCGGCGCAACGGCCGCGAGGACATCCTCGCGCGCATCCGCAGCTTCTTCGGGCTGGAAGGCTAGGCGGCCGCCTACGGGTCCAGGGCGAGGCGGATGCGGTTGCGCCCGAAGAGGTAGGCGTACTCGCTCTCGCGCGTGAGCCCGTGCGCCAGCAGCACCCCCAGCCCCCCCTCCCGGCGCGTGTCGGCCAGGGCCTCGAGCATCTCCCGGGTGGCGGCGGCGAAGGGGTTGAAGGGGGGGGCGCGGTCCTCGTAGGTCAGGCGCACGGCCCCGTCCTCGGCCGCGAGGCGGATCCACACGGGGGCGTCCGAGCCGCCCCGGTGGCCGTGCTTGACCGTGTTGAGGAAGAGTTCCTCGACCACGAGGTTGAGCTTGAGGCAGGACTGGCGAGGCACCCCGGCCCCCTCGCAGAAGCCCTCCAGGAATTCCCGGGCGCCCCGCAGGGACTCCAGCCGGGACGGAAACATCGCTATCCGGGATGTGATGGCGTTCACAGTATTGCCTTTTCGGGCATTATAGAGTCACTCCACGACCATTACGCCCCAAGTGGAGGCC
This sequence comes from Pseudomonadota bacterium, assembly GCA_029781595.1. GTDB lineage: Bacteria > Pseudomonadota > Gammaproteobacteria > Burkholderiales > Usitatibacteraceae > FEB-7. Next base: position 7,609 of record JAKOWJ010000091.1, read on the forward strand.
CGTCATGCGCACATCCTGGATCCTCGCCTCGGCCCTGGCTCTCGCCGCCCCGTCGCTCGCCCTGGCCGACGACGTCGGCCAGATCAAGGTCGCCAAGGGCGCCGTGCAGATCGAGCGCGGCGGCCAGCGCCTGCCCGCCGCGGTCGGCACGCCCGTGCAGGCCTCCGACGTGCTCGTCACCGGCGCCGACGGCTCCGCGGGCATCACGTTCTCGGACAACAGCCTCGTGTCCGTGGGCCCCAACAGCGTCTTCGCCATCGACAAGTACCGCTTCGACACGACCACCTACGCGGGCGAGTTCGAGGGGTCGCTGCGCAAGGGCAAGCTCGCCGCGGTCTCCGGCAAGATGGTCCGCCAGACGCCCGAGTCGATGCGCATCCGCACGCCCTCGTCGGTGATGGCCGTGCGCGGCACCGAGTTCGTCGTCCAGGTGGACGAGCCGCCCGCCGCGCCGCTCGCCAACTGACCCTTCCGCCGCCAGGAGCCTGATGCGAATCCTCCTTCCCATCCTGCTCCTGGTCGCCGCGGGCTGCGCCGAGCCGCCCAAGGCGGTTCCCGTCGCCCCCGAGATGGTGGCGGTCATCCCGGCCGCCGACGGCCACATCGGCACCGTGGTGGTGCGCACCGGGGGAGCCACCCAGGTGCTGCACGGGGCGTACGCCGCGCAGCGGGTGGCCTCCGACGGCCACGCCACGCAGGCGAGCCTCACGGCCGAGGACATCCGGCGCGACTTCGGCGGCACCCTGGCCGCGCTGCCGGGCCGCCCCGCCACCTTCACGCTCTACTTCCTCGAGGGCCGCGACGAGCTCACGCCCGAATCGCGCCAGGAGATGGAGAAGGTGCTGGCCGAGCTCAAGCGCCGCCCCGCGCCGGACATCGTCGTCATCGGGCACACCGACACCGTGGGCACCCTCGCCTACAACGACAAGCTCTCGCTCGCCCGGGCCGAGCGGCTTCGCGAGATGATGATCGAGCTGGGCATCCCGGCCGAGCGCATCAAGGCCACGGGCCGCGGCAAGCGCGAGCTGCTGATCCCCACCGAGGACAACATCTCCGAGGCGCGCAACCGCCGCGTGGAGATCAGCGTTCGCTGACCGTCCCGGGCGCCTGCGGCCCGGACCACCGTATCGCCAGCAGGGTGAGGTCGTCGGCGGGCTCCGCGCCCGCGGCGAACCGGCGCACGTCGTCGCGCACGCGCCCGATGATCTCCACCGCGCTCGTGGCCTCGCCCAGCCAGCCCAGCGAGGTGCGCAGCCGCTCCGCCCCGAAGAACTCCTTGGCCCCGTTCATGGCCTCCGTCGCGCCGTCCGAGAGCGCGAGCAGCCACTCGCCCGGCACGAGCCGGCGCCGCGTCGAGGGGTAGGCGTAGGTGTCCAGCACGCAAAGCGGCGGCCCGCCCGAGGCGTCGAGCCGCTCGGGCCGGCCGCGCGGCTCGTGGGACCAGGCCGGCTCGTGGCCGGCGTTGGCGTACTCGAGCTCGCCCGTGTCCAGGTCCAGCACGCCCGCGAGCGCCGTCACGAAGAGCGATTCGGGATTCTCGCGGTGGATCTCGTCCTGCGCGCGGGCGAGCACGCCGCCCACCGAGCCCTGCACCGTGAGCGCCGCGCTCTTGAGGATGGACTTAGCCGAGGCCATGAAGAGCGAGGCCGGCAGGCCCTTGCCCGAGACGTCCGCTACCACGAAGAAGAGGCGCCGGTCGTCGAGCATGAAGCAGTCGTAGAAGTCCCCGCCCACGGTGCGCGCCGGCTCGAGGAGCGCGGCCACGTCCACGCGCTTTTCCGCGGCGAGCACCTCGGACGGGTCCGGCAGCAGCCCCATCTGGATGCGCTTGGCGGCGTCGAGCTCGCCGGCCATGCGCGCGGCCTGCTCGCGCAGCTGCTGGCGCTGGCGCTGCGCCTCGGCGAGCGAGCCGGCCTGCATCACCAGGAAGACCGCCATGGCCCCCAGCGAAGGGCCGACGGGGTCGAACAGCAGCCCCGCGTAGCGGAAGGCGAGCGCCCCCGCCCCCACGAGGACGACGATGCCGCCGGCCAGGAGCGCCGCGGAGCGCTGCGCCTTCAGGCGCGGCACGAGGAAGAACAGCACGAAGCCGAAGGCGAGCAGCGCGACCGCCTCCAGGCGCGGCGCGGCCGGCAGGCGCCGCAGGAAGCGGCCCTGGAGGATCGCCTCCATCGCCTGGGCGTGGTTCTCGACGCCGTACACCGTCTCGCCGAGGGGCGTGCCCACGCGGTCGGCGAGCCCCAGCCCCGTGAAGCCCACCAGCACGAGCCGGCCCTTGAGCTGCGAGACGTCGAAGCGGCCGTCCAGGACCTCGGCGGCCGGGATGAAGCGCTCCGGCGCCGTGTGCCCGTAGGCGAGGTAGGCGCGGCCGTCGGGCTGGGCCGGCACCGCGTAGTCGCCGAAGCGCAGCACGATCGTGCCGCCCGTCGCGGGCGCCACGGTGAGCGGCGCGCCCAGGGCGACGCGGATCATCTCGATGGAGAGCGAGGGCACGGTGGCCGCGTCGAAGCGCGCGATCATCTGCAGGCGCCGCGCCACGCCGTCCTCGAGGTCGACGCTGTACAGGCCGTGGCCGGCGGCGCCCGCGTCGATCTCCGGCACGTTTCGCAGGTGCCCCGGGTAGTTGCGAAGGCCCTCCTGCGCGTCGCCCAGGAAGCGCACGGGAGGCGAGCGCGGCGGCCCGGCGAAGCGCGGGTCCAGCGTCTCCAGCCCGGCCACGCCGAGCACCGACGGCACCTTGCGCAGCGCCTCTCCCAGCAGCGCGTCGTTCGACGGCAGCTCGCGCAGGCGCTCGGCCACTTCCGGCGCCCGCGAGGCCAGGCGCGCGGCCACCGACGCGGGCGAGAAGCGGTCCGGCTCGGGGAAGAAGATGTCCAGCCCCAGCACGGCCGGGTGGCCGGCGGCGATGCGCGAGACGAGCTCGGCGACGCGGTCGCGCGGCCACGGCCACTGCCCGTGCCGGGCGAGCGCCTGCTCGTCGATGGCGACGACCACGACGGTGTCGTCGGCCGGCCGCTCGCGCGGCATGAGCCGCTGCCAGCCGTCGAAAACCAGGCCGCGGAAGCGCTCGACCGGGACCGAGGCGCTGGCGAGCAGCAGGGATATCGCGGCGAGGAGCGCGAGCGCGGCGACGCGGAACGCGCCCGACGCGCTCAGGGCTCGATCTCCAGCCCGTCCCAGGCCGCCGAGACCCGCAGCGGCTCGCCCGAGCGGGTGAGCTCCTCGAAGCGGCGCGCCTCCTTGAGCAGGCCCTCGAGCGTGGCGTCGTCGTTGGCGGGCTCGTGGTGGAACAGCACCAGGTGGCGCGCGCGCGCCATCTGGCAGAGCTCGACGCCGACGATGTTGCTCGAGTGCCCCCAGTCGGCCTTCACGCTGATGGCGTCGGCCAGGGCGTACATCGCGTCGAAGATCACCACGTCGGCGTCGCGGAAGAAGGCGGCGAAGCTCTCGGCCTCGGCGCGGTTCTCCAGCTTGTGCTCGGAGTCGGTGGAGTAGACGACGGTCTTGCCGTCCTTCTGGAAGCGGAAGCCGTACGAGTCGCCCGAGTGCAGCTGCAGGTGGGGCGTGACCGTCAGGCCCGAGATGTCGTGCGCCACGTCGGGCTCGAGCTTCACGAACTCGATGGTGGCCGCGAGCTGCGCGAAGTCCACCGGGAAGCACGGCGCGGCCTGCTGCAGGCGGAAGGCCTGCTCGCACACGTCGTGGCAGCTGTGGATGCGGATCCTCGTGCCGGGCACGTAGGCCGGGCCGAAGAACGGGAAGCCCATGATGTGGTCCCAGTGCACGTGGGACATGAACACGTTGACCGTGGCCGGTCGCCGCGCCTGGCGCGCGAGCACGTGCACGCCGAAGGGCCGCGCGCCGCTGCCCATGTCGCACACGAAGTATTCCTCGCCGCCCAGGTCGAGCTCCACGCAGGGCGTGTGGCCGCCGAAGGTGTGCGTGACCGAGAAGTCGAGCTCGGTGCTGGCGAACGCGTGCGCGTCCTCGTAGGAGGCGAAGCTTCGCCCCGAGGCCTCCACCAGGGCGCGCGCGAGCTTGTCGCGGATGTCGTAGGAGGTCAGGGCGACGGGGATCGAGCCCCGCGTTCCCCAGAATCGGATGCGCATCGGCATGGTGGTGGCGGCCGGACTAGGCTTGGTCGAAGGCCGCGGCGGCCTCCAGGGACGAGGCCGCGAGCGCCTCGCGGACGGTGGGGAATACCTGGAAAACCATGTTGAAGTGGCTGATCTCGAAGATCTCCGTGACCATCGGCTGCAGCGCCGCCACGAAGATGCGGCCGTGCTGCGCCTTGGCCTGGCGGGAGGCCAGCATGAAGCAGCGCAGCCCCGCGCTCGAGACGTACTCCAGGCCGGAGAGGTCGAGTATCACCACGCCGCCCTGGTGGGCGGAGCGCTCCACGTGCGTCATGAGGTCGGCCCGGAAGGCGTCGCAGTTGTCCTGGTCGAGCCTGCCGTGCACGCCCAGCACGAGCGCGTTCGCGAAGGTGCGCGCCGCGAGTCCCATTGATTTCGTTCTGGTTCTGTCGCCTGTCGGGCACCTATTGTCGGGGAGCGCCGGGGGGAAGGGCAAGCCGCCCGCCCGATCCCGTTGCCGCTACTATCTGCCGGTCGCCCGCCGCCGGAGGCCGCCCCCGTGCCCACTCGCCGCCAGGCCCTAGCCGCACTTGCCCTGCCCGCCGTCCTGCCGATGGCAGGCTGCTGGGAGTGGACGGGGCTGCTCAACGAGTGCGCCCGGGCCACCGACCCGGGCCACCGCATCGACCCGGGCATCGCCCGGCGGGTCTGGGAGGGGCTGGATCCGGCCCGGGTGATCGACCTGCACGTGCACCTGGCCGGCTCGGGCCCCGATCCCGGCGACCCGTGGGTCAACCCGCGGATGACCTCCAAGGCCCACCCCTTCTCGTACGCCCACTTCGCCCTGATGGCCAACGCGGCCTGCATGGACGAGGATGCCTCCCACTGGAGCCGCAGCTACCTCGCGCGCCTGGACACGCTGGCCGGCGAGTTCCCGCCCGGGGCGCGGTTCCTGCTGCTCGCCCTCGACGGCTTCCACCGCGACGACGGCCTGCTCGACCGGTCCCAGACCGTGTTCATGGTGCCGGACGAATTCGCCGCCCGGGCGGCCGGCCAGGCGCCGGACCGGTTCCTGTGGGCGGCCTCGGTGCACCCGTACCGGGAGGACGCGATCGAGCGCCTGGAGGCGGCGGCGGCCCGCGGCGCCCGGGCGGTGAAGTGGATCCCCTACTTCATGAACATCGACCCGTCCAGCCCGCGGGTGAGGCCCTTCTACCGGGTGCTCGCGCGCCTGGGCATGCCCCTCATCACGCACGGCGGCTGGGAGCACGAGCTGGTGGAGCACGGCGTGCAGGACTACGGCAACCCGCTGCGCCTGCGCCCGGCGCTCGAGGAGGGCGTGCGCGTCGTCGTGGCCCACTGCGCCATGCAGGGCGACTTCGTCGACCACGACCACCCCACCGCCCAGGCGGCCGTGCCGAGCTTCGAGCTCTTCGCCCGGCTCATGTCCGAGCGGGCGTGGGAGGGCCGGCTCTTCGGCGACCTGTCGGCGGTGGTGCTGGGCGGGCGCCAGCCCGGGGCCCTCGCGCGGCTGCTGGCCAACGAGGCCTGGCACCCGCGCCTGGTGAACGGCTCGGACTACCCGGGGCCGGGCATCGTCGCGGTGGTGGGCATGGGCGACCTCGTCTCCGAGGGGGTGCTCGCGGCCGCCGACGCCGCGCTCATCGCGCACATCCAGCAGCACAACCCGCTGCTCTTCGACCTGTACCTCAAGCGCCTGCTCGCCTGGCGCGGGCAGCGCTGGCCGGCGCAGGTCTACGAGGGCGAGCGGGTGCTGCGGCCGGCCGCGGGCGCCTAGATCTCCTCGGGCACCATGCGGATGGCGCCGCAGGGGCACTCGGCGGCGCACACGCCGCAGCCCTTGCAGTAGTCGTAGTTGAAGCGGAAGCGGTTGCCCGGCCCCAGCTTCACCACGGCGTTGTCGGGGCACACGCCGTAGCAGTTGTCGCACTCGAAGCAGTTGCCGCAGGAAAGGCACCGGCGAGCCTCGAAGAGCGCGGTGTTGGCGTCCAGCGAGAGCACCACCTCGTCGAACGAGGTGATGCGCTTCTGCAGGTCCAGCATGGGGCGCACCGTCTTGGGCGCGTCCGAGTAGTACCAGGCGTTGAGCTTGTCGAAGGCGGCCAGCTCGTGCTTCGGGCCCGGGTCGTACGTGCCGCCGCGCAGCCACGCGTCGATGTTGCGCGCCGCCTTCTTGCCGTGGCCGATGGCCACCGTCACCGTGCGCTCGGCGGGCACCATGTCGCCGCCGGCGAAGATGCCCGGGTGGGCCGTCATCATGTTGGCGCCCACCTTCACGACGCCGTCGGCGATCTCCAGGCCCGGCACGCGGTCCAGGAGCGAGAGGTCCACGTCCTGGCCCAGCGCGAGCACCACGGAGTCGGCCTCGAGCTTCTCGAACTCGCCCGTGGGCTGCGGCACGCCCTTGGCGTCGAGCTCCATCTTCTCGACCGTGATGGCGCCCTCGCCGGCCTCCTTGATGGTGGAGAGCCACTTGATGAGCACGCCCTCCTCGAGCGCGTCCTGCACCTCGAAGTCGTGCGCCGGCATCTTCTCGCGCGTGCGCCGGTAGACGATCATCGCCTCCTCGGCGCCCAGGCGCTTGGCGGTGCGCGCCACGTCGATCGCGGTGTTGCCGCCGCCGTAGACCACCACGCGCCGGCCGAGCAGGGGCTTGTCCGCGCCCTCCATGCCGCGCAGGACCGACACGGCGTCCATGATCTTGGCCGCCTCGTTGGCGGGGATGTACGCGCGCTTGGCGATGTGCGCGCCCACGGCGAGGAACACGGCGTCGAAGCCGCCCTCCTGCTTGGCCACCATCACGTCGTCCACCTTGGCGTTCAGCGTGAGCTTCACCCCGAGGTCGAGGATGCGCCTGACCTCCGCGTCCAGCACGTCGCGCGGCAGGCGGTACTTGGGAATGCCGAAGCGCATCATGCCGCCGGCCATGGGCCCGGCCTCGCGGATCTCCACCGCGTGGCCCAGGCGCGCGAGGTGGTAGGCGGCCGACAGGCCCGAGGGCCCGGCCCCCACGACGAGCACCTTCCTGCCGGTGGGCGCGGCGGGCGGGTCGAACTTCCAGCCGCGGCGCAGCGCCTCGTCGCCGAGGAAGTGCTCGACGGAGTTGATGCCCACGGACGAGTCGAGCTGCGCGCGGTTGCAGGCGCCCTCGCACGGGTGGTAGCACACGCGCCCCATCACGGCGGGCATCGGGTTGTTCTGCACCAGCGAGCGCCAGGCCGCCTCGTAGTCGCCGCTCTCGGCCTGGAAGAGCCAGGCCTGGATGTTCTCGCCCGCGGGGCAGGCGTTGTTGCACGGCGGCAGGCGGTCGAGGTACTCGGGGCGCAGAGTGCGCCACGAGCCGGTGTGGTTGGCGAGGCTGGAGCCCGGGTCCAGCGTGATGGCGAAGGGCTTTCTCATGGCACTCTCAGGAATCCTGTAGCAGGCGGTAGCGCCGGATGTTGCGGTCGGCCTGCGCCTGGATGCGGCGGATCACGTCCTCGTTCGGCCTGGGCGAGAAGAGGTGCGCGTAGCGCTTCTGGGGCTTGAGGTACTCCTCCACCGGCACCTGCCGGCGGATCTTCGCCACGCCCGTCACCTCGCCGTTCTCGGCCTCGAAGACCGGGAAGATGCCGCTCTCGTGTGCGAGGCGCGCCATGCGGATGGTGAGCGAGGAGTCGTGCCCCCAGCCCAGCGGGCAGGGCACCAGGATGTGCAGGTAGCGCGCGCCGCGGAACTCCATGGCGCGGCGCACCTTGGCCTCGAGGTCGCGCAGCTCCGAGACGGTGGCCGTGGCCACGTACGGGATGCCGTGCGCCATGGCGATGGCCGGCAGGTCCTTGCCCTGGCCGAAGGTGTTGCCCGGCGTCGAGCCCACGGCGGCCGTGGTCGCGGTGCGCGCGGCCGGGGGCGTCGCCGAGGAGCGCTGCACGCCCGTGTTCATGTAGGCGCCGTTGTCGTAGCAGATGTAGAGGACGTCGTCGTTCCTCTCGAACATGCCCGACAGGCACCCGAAGCCGATGTCCGTCGTGCCGCCGTCGCCGCCCTGGGCGACCACGCGCACGTCCTCCCGGCCCTTCACGCGCAGCGCCGCCGCGATGCCCGTGGCCACGGCGGCGGTGTTGCCGAAGAGCGAGTGGATCCACGGCACCTGCCACGAGGTCTCCGGGTACGGCGTGGAGAAGACCTCCAGGCACCCGGTGGCGTTGGCGGCGATGAGCTGGCCGCCCGTCACCTCCATGGCCGCGTCGATCGCGTAGCGCGCCCCGAGCGCCTCGCCGCAGCCCTGGCAGGCGCGGTGGCCGGAGTTGAGCGAGTTGTGGCGCCGCACCGTGGACTGCACCGACCGCTCGCCGTCCGGGAGCAGGCGGTTGCCGACGGTGAAGGTTCCCGTCTGGTAGAACTTGACCGGCTGGAAGCTCATGGCCGCGTCCCTAGCGAAGCTGCGCGGTGACCAGGCCCACGTCGCGCAGCAGCGCCTCGGCGATGGGCCCGCTGCGGCGCGACTCGCGCTCGCGGGCGAGCGCGCGGTCCACCGCCGCGCGGTTGAGGTCGAGGAAGACGAGCGGGGCCGAAGTCCCCTGCTCGACTTCCGTGAAGGCGCGCGCGAGCGACTCGCGCGTGATCGGGCGGCCGCCCAGGCCGGCGATCACGGTGAAGACGTCGTCGAGCGACCCGGAGTACGAGGTGCGCACGTTGGCCGAGACGATGCCGCCCAGCCCCACGCCGAAGGCCTTCTCCACCACGCTCACCTTCCTCGCGCGCTCGAGCGCGGCGCGGAGCGCGCTGGTGGGCCACGGCCGGAAGCAGGTGATGCCCAGCACGCCGATGCGGTGGCCCTTCTCGCGCAGGCCGTCCACGGTGTCCTTAATCGTGCCGAGCACCGAGCCCAGCGCGACCACCACGGTGTCGGCGTCCTCCATGCGGTACTGGTGCATGAGGCCGCCGGAGTCGCGCCCGAAGGCCTTGCGGAACTCCTCGGCCCAGCCGGGGATGAGGTCCAGGGCCTGCATCTGCTTCACGTGCGCGAGGTAGCGCACCTCGGTGAACGCCTCGGGGCCGACCATCGCGCCCATGGAGACGGGGTCCTGCGGGTCGAGCACCTGGCGCGGCTCGAACGGCGGCAGGAACGCGTCCACCTGCTCCTGCGTGGGCATGTCCACGCGCTCGTAGGCGTGGGTGAGGATGAAGCCGTCCATGCACACCATCACCGGCAGCGAGAGCTCCTCGGCCAGGCGGAAGGCCTGGATGTGCAGGTCGAGGGCCTCCTGGTTGGTCTCCGCGAAGAGCTGGATCCAGCCGCAGTCGCGCTGGCTCATGGAGTCCGTGTGGTCGTTCCAGATGTTGATCGGGGCCCCGATGGCGCGGTTGGCCACGGTCATCACGATGGGCAGGCCCATGCCCGCGGCGTTGAACACCGCCTCGGTCATGAACAGCAGCCCCTGGCTCGCCGTCGCGGTGTAGGCGCGCGCGCCGGCCGCCGAGGCGCCGATGGCCACGCTCATGGCGGCGAACTCGCTCTCGACGTTGATGAACTCGCAGGGCGAGAGCTCGCCCGCCTTCACCATCTCGCCCAGGCCCTCGACGATGTGCGTCTGCGGGGAGATCGGGTAGGCGCAGATCACCTCGGGGCGGCACAGCGCCACCGCCTCGGCGACCGCGTGGGAACCTTCAATCTGCTTGAGCATGTTCGGTCGCTCCCGCGGGATGGCGCACGTTCTCGAACGCGTCGGCCGCCGCCCGGATGTTGGCCTCGGCCACCTTGGCCGGGAATTTCTCGCGGATGGCCTTGCCGACGGACTCGAGCGAGATGAGCCCGGTGGCCGCGGCGAAGGCGCCCAGCAGCACCGCGTTGGGCAGGGGGCGCCCGACGTGCTTCATGGCGATTTCGGTGGCGGGCACGGCGACGAGCCGGTCGGCCGGGAAGTCGCGGATGAAGTCGGCGAGGCCCAGGTCCGCGAAGCTGCGCGAGGTGTTGATGATGATGTACGCGCCCTTGGCGAGTCCCCCGAAGACGTCGACCTGGTGGAGCAGGGTCGGGTCCTGGATGATGACGGCGTCGGGCTCGAGGATCGGCTCGCGAAGGCGGATCTCCCTGTCGTCCAGGCGGCAATAGGCCACCACCGGGGCGCCGGTTCGCTCGGAGCCGAAGCTGGGGAATGCCTGGGCGTGACGGCCTTCGAGGAAGGCCGCGACGGACAGCATCTCCGCCGCCGTCACCACCCCCTGGCCGCCCCGTCCGTGGATGCGGATCTGGAACAAGCGGGCCTCCTCCTCAAGAACCGCCATTTTGGCGGTCCCGGGGGAAGGGACGTTTGCGATTGATTAAATGGCCGGCTACTTGCCCGGCGAGGGGCCCCGGCGCAGCCGCCGCTCGCCGCCCATCGCGAGGCCGGGGCCGCCGCCGGCGGCCAGGAGCGCCTCCCAGTCCACCCCGTCGGCGCGCACGTACTCCAGCGCCCGGCTCACCCACTGCACGTGCTCGGCCTCCTCGCGGGCCATCTCGTCGGCCAGCTCGTGCACGCGTCCGTCCGCCGTGGTGTTGGCCACCCACTCGAAGAAGCGGCGGGCGCCCCGCTCGGCCTTCAGGGCGATCTCCAGGAGCTGGCGCGGCGTGGCCACCTCGAAGACGAGGCGGCAGTCGGCGCTCTCGGGCGGCCCGGACTCGAGCCACCGGTAGCGGCCGGCCGGCAGCTCCGGCAGGTCCAGGGCCAGGGACTTCGCCTGGCGCGCGAGCAGGTCGTAGTGGTCCTGCTCGAAGTGGGCGAGGTTGCCGCAGAGCCCGGCCAGGACTTCCTCGCCGCGGTCGGCGAAGTGGGCCTGGAACTCGCGGTAGCAGCGGGCGGCCTCGCGTTCGATGGCCAGGGCGTGGGCGTAGAACTCCTCGACGCTTCCGATGGGCTCGAGCATGGCGACACCTCCTCAAGGTGCACGATGCGCCGCGCGCCCGGGCGGGCGTTGACTTGGGTCAACGGGCCGGCGATCGCGCCTTCCGGCTCCGGGAAGCAAAAAGCCCGCACGGGGCGGGCTTCGGAAAACTGGTGGCCTGGGGCGGAATTGAACCACCGACACAAGGATTTTGGCTGCGGCCCGCTCGCCGGGCTCGCTTAACCTGCGAACGACGCAGGTTAGCCTCCGCCGCAATTCGCCGGCAGGAGCGGCCGGCGAATTGTCAGTCCGCTCCGGGAAGCAAAAAGCCCGCACGGGGCGGGCTTCGGAAAACTGGTGGCCTGGGGCGGAATTGAACCACCGACACAAGGATTTTCAGTCCTCTGCTCTACCAACTGAGCTACCAGGCCGTGGGTGCTGCCGATCGGCCTGTCGCTCAGCTATCGTTGCCTTGGATCGCCCCGACGAGTCGGGGACCCCCGCAACTGAGCTACCAGGCCGTGGGTGCTGCGGAAAGCCCGGAATTATAGCGGTTTCGTCCACACCGAGCCAGCCCGCCCCACGGGCCGGCGGAACGCCCCGGGGGCGCGGAGGCGTCCCCGGGGTGCCGCGGCGCTACCTGAACTGGTAGCCCACGCTCGCGTAGACGAAGCGCGCCCGCGGGTCGTAGTAGGTGGGATCGAACCCCACCTGGAACGAGTTGCCCTGGTTGGACTGCGGCGGGTTCGTGTCGAGCACGTTCTTCGCGCCCACGGTGAGGGTGAGGTGGCGGAAGCCCTTGTAGCTCGCCTGCACGTCCCACAGGCTCATGGAGCTCACGCGCCGCAGGTCGCCGTTGCCGTCGGGCGCGACGTCCACGTAGCTCGCCTGGTAGAGGTTGCCGAGCGTCGCCGTCCACGGCCCGGACTCCCACGTGAGCGTCGCGTAGTGCTTCCAGCGCGGGATCACGCCCGTCACCACGGCGCCGTTCTGGTTCGAGACGAAACCGGTGAACGAGCCGTCGGTGTTCTGGCCGTCGCTGCGGATGTAGTACGTGCCCGAGAGGTCGAACTTCACCCGGCCCCAGCTCGCCTTCGGCGCCTTCCAGTGCAGGTCGAGGTCCAGGCCCTCGACGTGCACCGCGCCCAGGTTGATGTAGGTCTGCTCGATGTTCGTGATGCGCCCCGGCAGGCCCGGGAAGTTCGGGTCCGCGGGCCCGCGCGTGACCAGGTAGCCGTACTGGTCGAGATCGCCCAGGATCGTCGCGTACGGGATCCCGTTCACGATCGCGTCGTTCAGGCGGATCTTGAAGTACTCCAGGCCGATGGAGGCCCCCGCGTGCGGCTCGAAGACCAGGCCCGCGCTGGCGTGCTCGCTCTTCTCGGGCTTCAGGGACGTGTTGCCGCCGAAGGTGATCGGGAACTGCGTGGCGCAGTCCAGGCCCGTGTCGTTGGTGACGGGGCAGCGCACCGGGTCGCTCTGGCCCGTGGCCGTCACGCTCGAGATGTTGGGCGTGAAGAGCTGGTAGAGCGAGGGCGCGAGGAAGCCCTTGCCGTAGGAGGCGCGCAGCAGCAGCGACTTCGTCGCTTCCCAGCGGAAGCTCACCTTCGGGTTCGTCGTGGAGCCGAAGTCGCTGTAGTGGTCGTTGCGCACGGCGAGCGTGCTCTCGAGGCCGCGCAGCAGCGGCACGTTGAGCTCCGCGAAGAGGGCGCGGATGTCGCGCGAGCCGTGCACCGGCAGGATGTTGCCGCCGAAGCCCGAGAGGTCCCCGGTGGCGAGCACCGGCTCGGGAATCTGGTCGAGCGTCTCGCGCCGCGCCTCGGCGCCCACGGCCATCGCGAGGGGCCCGGCCGGCAGCTGCCAGATCTCGCCGGAGACCTTGCCCTGCACGCCCGAGTTCTTCGAGTTGCCGTTGAAGGTGTCGCCCACGTAGTTGGTCGCCTGCAGCTGCGCCAGCACCTCGGGCGTGTTGGGCGCGAAGAGGTTCACGGTGCCGCCGTTGAGCAGCGGCAGCAGCAGCGAGTAGAGCGGGAAGCCGCCGTTCAGGTGGTTCTTGTTCTTGCCCTCGCTGCGGAAGGCGGCCGCGTCCCAGTCCCAGTTGCGCCACGCGCCCTTCAGGCCCACCACGAGCTGGTTGTTGCTGTTGGTGTCCGTGGTGTCGCGAAGGCCGTTCTCCACCGCGCGGTAGCGCACGTTGAGCACCTGCCCGTCCACGCCCGCGGCCTGCGCGAGATCGTGCGGGTAGAAGGGGCTCGACGGGCTCACCGTCACCGTGGCCGGGATGTCCGCGTTGGGCCCGTAGGTGAAGAGGTTGGAGATGGGCACCGACTGGATGCGGTAGCGGTTCACGTCGTGCGAGGCGAGGAAGGTGGCGTAGGCCTGCGTGTCGTTGGTGACCTGCCAGCGCGCCGAGGAGAAGAAGTTCCACTTCTTGTCGTCGGGGATCATCTGCACGCCCTTGACCGCCGACGGGTCGTAGTAGCACCCGCCCAGGTCCGCGAAGAAGACCGACGGCGCGCAGTTGCCGGGCGTGCCGGGCACGCCGATCCCGCCCGTGGTGATGCGGCCCGGGAAGGTGTTGCTCGAGATCGCCACCAGCCCCAGGTCCGGCCGGTAGGAGGTGTTGGAGAAGTCGCGGTCGGCCTGGTCCAGGTTCTTCTGCTTGTCGTAGGAGACCGAGAACATCACGTTGTAGCGGTCCTTCGCGAGGTCGCCGAAGCCGGCCGCGGCGCTCGCCTTCTCCTGCGCGCCGCCGCCGCTGCGGGTGGGCGCGCCGTACCACACGCCCGCCTCCGCCCCCTGGTAGTCGGTGCGCACGATGAAGTTGATCACCCCGCCGATGGCGTCGGAGCCGTACACGGCCGAGGCGCCGTCCTTGAGCACCTCCACGCGCTCGATGGCCGAGAACGGGATCACCGAGAGGTCCACGCCCTGCACGCCCTGGATCTCGCCGGAGAAGCCGTCGATGCGCTTGCCGTTGATGAGCACGAGCGTGCGCCCGCCGCCCAGGCCCCGGAGCGAGGCCGTCTGCGCGGAGAACGTCGTCGAGCCGATCACGTTGGCGATCGAGACGTTGCCCAGGCTGTTGTTGGAGCTCACCAGGTTGAGGAGCTCCATGGGCGTGGTGGCCCCGGACCGGTCGATCTCCTCGCGCGTGATCACCGTGACCGGGAGCGAGCCCTCGCCCTCGATGCGCTTGATGTTGGAGCCGGTGACCTCGATCTTCTCGATCTTCTGCGCCGAGTCCTGCGCCAGGGCCTCGCCGGCCACGGCGAGGCCGCACGCCACGCCCATCGCGCGCGCGACCGCGGCCGCGAGGACGACGTTCCTTGCTTGCTTCATGTCTTCACTCCCAGTGAGGTGGATTCGCTACCCACTGGGCGGACGCATCGCGGCCAACTATAGACAAGGGCGTCGGCGGAAAGCAATCGTCCCGCGCCCGCCGGGCGGCACTTTTTTGTTGCAGGGCGTTCGCACGAGGGCCGCGGTGGCGCGGGTGCCGCGCACGCGCGCGGACGCCCTGTCACCCGCCGGGCCCGGCGCGTCCCGCCCCGGCGCGCCTACAGCCCCGCGAGGCTGAAGAGGTAGCCGCGCGAGCGCACGCTGCGGATGCGCCGCGGGTCCGGGTCCACCGAGGCGAGCTTGCGGCGCAGGCGCGACAGGCACGAGTCCACCGTGCGGTCGCGGATCTCGCCGCCGCCGCCGCGGTCCATCGCGCCGCGGAATTCCGCGCGGCTCACGACGGTGCCCGCGCGCTCGGCCAGGAGCCAGGCGCAGTCGAACTCGTGCGGCGTGAGGCACACGCCGCGGCCGCGCACGACGGCGGCGAGAGAGCGGCGGTCGAGCACCAGCGCGCCGCAGCGAAGCTCCTGGTCCCCGGCGAGCGGCGCGGGGGCGCCCGCGCGGCGCAGCAGCGCCCTCGCCTGCGCCCACAGCAGCCGCGGCGCCACGTCGCCGGGCAGGCACGCGTCGGCGCCCAGCTCCAGGCACACCACGCGCTCCACGGGGTCGTCGTCGGCCGCGAGCACCACCACGGGCGCGCCGTGGCCCGCGGCGCGAAGCCGCCGGCAGAAGTCCTGCGCGCCCGCGCCGGGCGCGCCGGCCTCCACCACGACGAGCGCGGGCGCGAGGCCGGCCACGGCCTCCAGCGCCGCCTCCAGCCGCGGCTCGCGCGCGACCGCCACCGGCAGCCGCGACAGCCACTCCTGCACGCGGCCCGTGCGCTGCGGGTCGTCGCCGACCAGCAGCACCAGGGGCGGCGACCGCGGCTCGTCGCGCAGGTGGGCGGGAACGTCCAGCGGGTTCATCCTCGTCCTCCCGGTTCGGGCCGGCCCCGCGCCCGCCGATGCATCTCGCCCATTGGGTAACCAGGAAAAGAAAACGGGCGCGGGTCCGACGCCGCGCAATCTGCGCTCGCGCGGGCGGCGCAGTGCAAAAATGTGACGAGCCGTGCGCAAGGCGTGGGCAATGCCGCCGCGCGCGCGACGAAATCCGCGGCGCGCCGCCACGCATGCCACGGGCGCGCCTGGCGCGCGCCACATTGGACGCAGGTTCGTAACAACTCGCAACGAATGGCGCGCGCACGCCTGCGCATGATGGCCCGATGGACGGTCTCGCACTGGGGATCCGCGTCGTCGCGGACGCCCGACATCGGGAGCCACGCAGAATGAGGCGACTCGCGCTCAGGTCGGGCACGCGCACCGTGCTCGTGGAACTCTCGGCCATCGACTGGGTCGAGGCGGCCGGCAACTACCTCGTGTTCCACGTCGGGCCGGACCGCTACACGGTCCGCAGCACCATGCACGAGATGCAGGCGCGCCTGGCGGAGGTGAACATCGTGCGCATCCACCGCTCCACCTTCGTGAACATCGACCGCGTGAAGTCCATCGAGCCCATCCACGCGGGCGACCAGTCGGTGACGCTCGTGGACGGCGTGGAGCTGGTGATGTCGCGGACCTACCGCGACCGCGTGTACGCCCTGCTCTTCCCCGAGGCGGGAAGCGCCGCCTAGAGGCGCGAGAGCAGCAGCCCGGGCGCGACCGCCACGGCGACGGAGCCCGCCAGGCACAGCAGGCTCGCGCCCATGGCCACGCCCCGCGAGGGCGCGTGCCCGGCCTTCGCCGCCGCCGGGCTCATGAACATGAACTGGATCAAGCGCAGGTAGAAGTAGATGCCCAGGTAGCTGCCCACCAGGCCGATCACGGCCCACCCGGTGTAGCCCGCGGCGATCACGTTGCGGAAGATGAGGAACTTGCCGACGAAGCCCGGGAACGGCGGGATGCCGGCCAGCGAGAGCATCGCCATGCCGATGGCCAGCGCCGCGAACGGGTGCGTGTGGAAGAGGCCCTTGAGGTTCTCCAGCCGGTCGCGCTCGACGTCGTCGTCGTGCGCCGGCAGCGCCGCGAAGGCGAGCAGGTTCATCACGCCGTAGGTCGCGAGGTAGAACACCACGGCCTGGAAGCGCCCCGGCCCGTCGCCGAGGAAGGCGAGGAAGAGGTAGCCCGCGTGCGCGATGGACGAGTAGGCGATCATGCGCCGCAGCCCGGGCTGGCGCATCGCCGTGAGGTTGCCCCAGACGATGGAGGCGATGGGCAGGATGGCGATGAGGCCCGCCAGGGGCTCGGCCACCGGCGCCGTGCCGAACACGCGCGCGGCGGCGATGAGCACGCCCGCCTTCACCAGCACGGCCATGTAGGCGGTGGAGGGCACGCTCGCGGCCTCGTACGCGTCGGGCGCCCAGCCGTGGAACGGGACGATGGCGGCCTTGAGGAAGAAGGCCGAGACCACCATCACCACGGCGGTGCGCGCCAGCAGGTCCGTCGAGGCGAGCGCGCCGCCGAAGCTCGCGAGGCCCAGCGAGCCCGTGGAGCCGTACAGGAGCGAGGCGCCCATGAGGAAGGAGGCGCTGGCCGTGCCCGAGAGCACCAGGTACTTGAGCGCGGCCTCGGCGCTCTCGGGCCGGCGGTAGCCCAGCAGCACCAGCACGTACACCGGGATCGACATGAGCTCGATGCCCAGGAACAGCGTGAGGAAGCTCTGCGCGGAGGCGAGCAGGCACACGCCGTAGAGCGAGGCGAGCAGCAGGGGATAGAAGTCGCCCTCGCCGAAGTCCTCGCGCGAGAAGAGCAGCACCGGCACGGCGAGCGCGAGCACCAGGGCCTTGGCGAAGGCCGCCGGCGGCGTGAGCACGAACTGCCCGGGGAAGGGCGAGCCGGTCCAGCCCGAGGCGCCCAGGAGCGCGGCGGCCACCGCGGCGGCGCCCACGAAGATGACGGCGATCGGCAGGGCGGCGCGCGAGCGGGCCGAGGCGATCTCCAGGACCAGCAGCGCGACGATGCCGGCGAGCAGCAGGTGCTCGGGGGCCATCGCGACCGAGACGGCGGTGAAGTTCATCGCGTGGCCTCCGTCGGCGCGGCGACCGTGAGCCGGGTGGCCGCGGGCACGGCGCGGCGCGCCACCAGCTCCTGGTACTCGCGCGCGGCGAGCTCCGTGCGCTTCATGGCGGCGTCGGGCGCGAGGCCCAGCCAGAACACGGCGGCCAGCAGGATCACGAGGATTGCGCGCTCGCGGCCGTCGAGGTCCGGCACGGGCCCGTGCGGCACGCGCTCGGCGCCGAAGAGGAAGCGCTGCGCGAACCACAGCATGTAGAGCGCGCCCAGCACCACGCCGGAGACCGCGAGGCCCGCCACCCACACCGGGATGGGCGCGCTCTCGCGCCAGGCGGCGTTGAAGGCGCCCAGGAGCACGAGGAACTCGCCCGTGAACCCGCTCGTGGTGGGCAGGCCCACCGAGGCGAGGGTGAGGACGAGGAAGAACACGGAGTAGACGGGCAGCACCTTCGCGAGGCCCCCGTAGGCCGCGAGCTCGCGCGTGTGGCAGCGCTCGTAGATCATGCCCACCATGAGGAAGAGCCCGGCGGCGACCAGCCCGTGGCTCACCATCTGCACGATGGCGCCCTGGATGCCCAGCAGGTCCACGCTCGCCAGGCCCAGCATCACGTAGCCCAGGTGGCTGATGGACGAGTAGGCGATGATCTTCTTGATGTCCGTCTGCACGAGCGCGAGGCACGCGCCGTAGACGATGCTCACCACCGCGAGGATCGAGATCGCCGGCACCGCCAGGCGCGTGGCGTCCGGGAAGAGCGGGAAGCCCAGCTTCATGAAGCCGTACGTGCCCATCTTGAGGAGCACGCCCGCCAGGATCACCGAGCCGGCGGTGGGCGCCTCCACGTGCGCGTCCGGCAGCCACGTGTGCAGCGGCACCATCGGCACCTTGATCGCGAAGGACAGCGCGAAGGCCGCGAGCAGCCACTGCTGCGTCTCGAGCGGCAGGCGCGCGCGGTACAGGTCGGCGAAGGCGAAGGAGGCCGTGCCCGTCGTGTGCCACAGCGACCAGGCCAGGTAGATCACGGCGGCCAGCATCAGGATGCTGCCGAAGGCGGTGTACAGGAAGAACTTGATCGTCGCGTAGATGCGCCGCTCGCCGCCCCAGATCCCGATCAGGAGGAACATCGGGATGAGCATCGTCTCCCAGAAGAGGTAGAACAGGAACAGGTCCTGCGCCACGAAGGTGCCCAGCATCGCGAACTGGATGAGCAGCACCATCGCGTAGAAGAGCTTGACCTGCTTCGTGACCGCGGTGAACGCCCCGGCGGTCACCAGCGGGCCCAGGAACGTGGTGAGCATCACCAGCAGGATGTTGTAGCCGTCCAGCCCGATGAGGTAGCTCACGCCCCACGCGGGGATCCACGGCAGGCGCGTGGCGGCCTGCAGGCCGGGCGTGGCGGGGTCGAAGTGCGCGTAGAGGACCAGGGAGAGGAGGAACTGCGCCACCATCAGCGCGAGGGTGAGCGCCCGGACGGCGCCGTCGCGCCCGGCGGGCAGCGCCGCGATGGCGAGCATGCCCGCGACCGGGAGGTAGAGCACCACCGAGAGGACCGTGCTGTCAGCCATGGCGCCACATCCACACGAGGCTCGCCACCATGCCGGCGAGGACCATGAAGGCGTACTTGTGCAGGCTCCCCGTCTGCACCCGCGCCAGGCGCCCGGCGGCGCGCTGCGCGAGCGCGGCCAGGCCGTTGAGCGTGCCGTCCAGCAGCAGGCGGTCGCCCAGCCGCAGGAACACCCGGTCCGAGATCCACAGGAGCGGCCGGGCGATGACGGCCGCGTAGAGCTCGTCGACGTAGTACTTGTTGCTGAGGACGCGGTAGGCGCCCGCGAAGGCCGCCTTCACCGCGCCGGCGCGGGAGGCGTCGCCCGCGAAGAACCAGGCGGCGCCCGCCAGGCCCGCCACCGCGATGGCGATGGAGCCGCCCAGCACCCAGTAGTGCCAGTGGTGCATGGACTCGGCCGACACCGGCATGGGGAGCATCGGCTCCAGGAAGTGCGGGATGGAGAAGAACCCGCCGACGGCCGAGGCCACCGCCAGGATCGCCAGCACCACCGTCATCGACGGCGGCGACTCGTGGATGTGGTGCGCGATCTCCTGGCCCATGCGCGGCTTGCCGAAGAACGTGAGCCACAGCAGGCGGAACATGTAGAAGGCCGTGAGCAGCGCCGTGAAGGCCATCACCGCGAAGAGCAGCACCGAGCCGCCGCGCTCGCTGGTGAGCGCGTACCAGAGGATCTCGTCCTTGGAGAAGAAGCCCGCGAGCGGCGGGATGCCGGCGATGGCGGCCGTGGCCACCGCGAAGGTGGCGAAGGTGACCGGGATCTTCCTCGCGAGCCCGCCCATCTTCTGGATGTCCTGCTCGCCCGACATGGCGTGGATCACGCTGCCGGCGCCGAGGAAGAGGCAGGCCTTGAAGAACGCGTGGGTGTACACGTGGAAGACGGCCACGCCGTAGGCGCCCACGCCCAGCGCCACGAACATGAAGCCGAGCTGCGAGACCGTGGAGTAGGCCAGCACCTTCTTGATGTCGTCCTGGGCGATGGCGATGGTGGCGGCCATGAGGGCGGTGAGCGCGCCCACCGCGGCGATCACCGACGAGGCCTCCGGCGCGTGCAGGTAGATGCCCGACATGCGCGCCACGAGGTACACGCCCGCCGTGACCATGGTGGCCGCGTGGATGAGGGCGGAGACGGGCGTGGGGCCCGCCATGGCGTCCGGCAGCCACACGTACAGGGGGATCTGCGCCGACTTGCCGGTGGCGCCGATGAACAGGAGGATGCCCACCAGGCTCGCCGAGGCGGCCGGCACCAGCGGGCCGTTGAACGCGGCGTTGATGCGCGGCATGTCCAGCGTGCCCAGGGCCGAGTAGAGCACGAACATGCCCAGCAGGAAGCCGGCGTCGCCGATGCGGTTGGCGATGAAGGCCTTCTTGCCGGCCGCGGCCTTCTCCACGTCGCCGAACCAGAAGCCGATGAGCAGGTACGAGGCGAGGCCCACGCCCTCCCAGCCCACGAAGAGCACCAGGAGCGAGCGGCCCAGCACCAGCGAGAGCATGAAGAAGAGGAAGAGGTTCAGGTACGCGAAGTAGCGCGCGTAGCTCTTGTCCTCGTGCATGTAGCCGGTGGAGTACACGTGGATCAGCGTGCCCACGCCCGTCACGATGAGCGCCATCACGGCCGTGAGGCGGTCGAACCAGAACGCCACCTCGAAGCTGTCCTGGCCCACCATCGTCCAGACGTAGGCCGTCTCGGAGATCGGCGCCCAGTTCGCACCGTGCAGCGCGAGGACGGTCTTCACCGTCACGGCGAAGGCGATGGCCGGCAGCCCGCAGCCGACGGCGGTGACGAACCCCTTGCCCAGGCGGTTGCCCAGCAGGCCGTTGGCGAGGAACCCCAGCAGGGGCAGGACGACGATGAGGGTGAGCGCGCCCATGCGAGGCCTAGCCTTTCAGGTCCGTGTAGGTCTCGATGTCCAGCGAGCGCTTGCGGCGCACCAGCAGCAGCACCACCGGGATGGCGATGGCGATCTCCGCCGTGGCCACCACGAAGATGAGGAACACGAGCACCGCGCCGACGGCCGAGCCCATCGTGTGCGCGAAGGTGACCAGGCTCAGGTTCACGCCGTTGAGCATGAGCTCCATGCACATCAGCATCACCAGCACGTTGCGCCGGATGATGACGCCCGTGAGCCCCAGCGCGAAGAGCGAGGCGGCGAGCACCTGCAGCATCTGGACCTTATCCACGCTCGTGCCTCCGGTTCTCGCGGATCACCGCCATCGCGGCGACCACGGCGGCCACCAGCAGCACGGAGGTGAGCTCGAAGTGCAGCCAGTACTCCGAGAGGAAGGCCTCCGAGAAGCGCAGGATGTCGAACGGCTCGCCGGCCGCGCCGCGCAGCGCGTGCGGCAGGTCGTTCCAGTAGCCCACGGCCAGCGCCTCGGCCAGGGCCGTGAGCCCCACCAGGCCCGGCCAGTAGAGCTTCGAGTACTTGCTCGTCCCGGCGGACTCGTCGCGCGGGTCGAGCAGCATGATGGCGTAGACCATGAACACCATCACCGCGCCCACGTAGATGAGCACCTGGAAGGCGGCGATGAAGTGCACGCCCAGCAGGCCGTACACGCCGCCCAGGAACACCATGCACGAGACCAGGGCCATGGCCACGCGCATCGGCTGGCGCAGCACCAGCATCAGCGCCGCGCTCACGAAGGCGCAGCCGGCGAAGCCCCACAGCAGCAGCGTGTCGAGGTTGGCGAGCAGGTCGCGGATCATGCGCTCTCTCCCGGGGCGCGGCGCCCGGCCGGGGCGGGCGGGTAGGGCTTGGCCACGTCCGACTGCGGCTGCCAGGCGAGCAGCTCCTCGCGGCCGAGCCACATGGCCCAGCGGTCGCCCGAGGGCAGGTGCGGCACTTCCTTGGCCATGCGGATGGCGTCCTCGGGGCAGGCCTCCACGCACAGGCCGCAGAACACGCAGCGCGAGTAGTCGATCTCGAACTTCACCGGGTACTTCGGGTGCGCCGCGTCGGCCGGGTCGAACCCCGCCTCGATCTCGATCACCTTGGCCGGGCACACGGTCGCGCACATGTTGCAGGCGATGCACTGCGGCGAGCCGTCGGGCCGGCGCGTGAGCACGTGTTTGCCGCGGTTGCCGGCCGCGTAGTCCCAGCGCGTCTCCTCGGGGTAGTAGGTCGTGAGCGCGCCCTTGCGGCCCGTGATCCACTTGCCCATGTTGCGCAGGAACACGCCGCCCGTGATGAGGAGGCCGCGCAGGATCTCCGGCAGGTAGGCGCGCTCCCACAGGCCCATCTCGGGCTCGTTCCAGTACTGCTTGCGGACGAAGGGCTTGCGGCTCATGCGCGCACCGCCCAGACGACGACCGCGGTCACGACGAGGTTCGCGAGCGCGAGGGGGAACATGAACTTCCAGGCGAAGGTGAGCACCTGGTCGTAGCGGAAGCGCGGCAGGGTCCAGCGGATGAGGATCTGGAAGCTGCACACCAGGAAGACCTTCAGGAGGAAGGTGGCGAGCTGCGTGACCACCACCGCGCCGTGCGGCAGCGCCACGGCCGCCCCGCCCGGCAGGGCGAAGCCCGCGTCGGACATGTACGGCAGGTTGTAGCCGCCCAGGAAGAGCGTGGTGAAGAGCGCGCCGATGATGGCGATCTCGATGAACTCGGCGAACATGAACAGGCCCATCTTCATCGCGCTGTACTCGGTGAAGTAGCCCGCGATGAGCTCGCTCTCGGCCTCCGGCAGGTCGAAGGGGATGCGCTTGTTCTCGGCGATGGCCGCCGCGAGGAAGAGCGAGGCCGCGAAGGGCTGGTAGACGATGCCCCAGGCCGGCAGGAACCCCAGCACCGTCCCCGACTGCCTGCGCACCATCACGTCCAGGTCCACCGTGCCGTAGATGAGGATGAGGCCCAGGATCGTGAGGGCCAGCACCAGCTCGTAGGAGATCATCTGCGAGCCGGCCCGCAGCGCCCCCAGCAGCGAGAACTTGTTGGACGAGGACCAGCCGGCCAGCATCGCGCCGATGATCGTGAGGCCGCTGAAGGCGAAGACGATTAGCAGGCCCGCGTCCAGCGTGGCGATCTGCATCGGCCAGCTGCGCTCGCCGAAGAAGCCCGCGAGCGGCGCCCAGAGCTTGGCGGGCGTGAGCGTGCCGCCGAAGGGGATCACCGCGAAGACCAGCAGCACCGGCGTGAACACCACCCACGGGGCCACCGCGTACGCGTACCAGTCGTAGGTGCGCGGCTTGAAGTCCTCCTTGAGCAGCATCTTCAGGCCGTCGGCCATGCCGTGGAACAGGCCCCACCAGACGAGCTTCACCTGCGTGAAGGGCAGGCGGATGTAGGCGCGGTTGGCGCCGATGCGGTCGCTCATCACGGCCGCCTGCTTGCGCTCGACCCAGGTGAGGATGGTGCCGAAGCCCATCAGCACGCTGATCGCGTAGCCGATGAAGACCAGGGCGATGACCAGGTCCGCGATCATTCGCCGCCTCCGTCCGCGCGGGCCAGCAGGGGAAAGAGCGCCTGGGCGTCCGCCACCCCGGCCGCCTTCGGGAAGCAGGCCGAGAAGGCGCTCGTCACGCCCGCGAAGTTGGTGTAGGTGCCGGAGCGCTCGGTCTGGGCGCTCACCGGGAAGAACACGTCGGCGTGGCCGTTCTCCGGCGCGAGCCAGGCGTTGAGCAGGATCGTCTTCGCCCCCGCGGGCACCAGCCCGAAGTCGAAGCCCTCCCCCCAGACGAGCACGAGGTCCGCCTCGCGCGGGATGGCCAGCGGCCGCTCGCCGAAGAGCGCGCGGGCGCCGGCGGTGTTGGGGTTCTTGTCGGCGCGGATGAGGAGCGAATCCTCGAGCACCTCGCCCGGCTGCGGCTCGTGGTCGGCCTTCACGTAGGCGTCGAACCGCGCGCCGAGGGCGTCGCGGAAGGCCGCCAGCTCCTCGTTGGAGCCCCAGCTCGAGACCACCGCCACCGGGCGCTTCGCGGCGGCCAGCAGCGCGCGCGCGTTCGCGAGGGCCCCTTCCAGGTCCGTGGGCCGGCCCTTGAGCATGGCCACCTCGGCGCGGGCGCGGTCGAACACGCGGGCGAGGTCGCGGCCCTTGTTGCAGATCCACGGGCCGTTCACGGCCGGGTTCTCCAGGGGCGTCACGCGGTCGATCGACTCGTGCGCCGCGCGCATCCCCGGCGCCCGCAGCCGCCACTCGGCCTTGCGGTGCCAGAGGTTCACCGAGCAGCCGCGCGCGCACCCGGGGCACACGGAGGCGGTGGGCTTCAGGTACCAGACGCGCGCCTTGTGCAGGAAGGCCTTCGACAGGAGCGCGCCCACCGGGCAGATGTCGATCACGTTGTCCGAGTACGCGTCGCGCCCGAAGGCGCCGTCCTCGCTCGGGCGCACCAGCGAGTGGTCGGCGCGGTTGCCCATCGCCAGGCCCGCGGACCCCGTGATCTCGCGCGTGAAGCGCACGCAGCGCGTGCACTGGATGCAGCGCTCGTTGTCCAGGACGATGCGGTCCGACAGGTCGTAGTGCTTGGTCTCGTGGTTCTTGGCGTCGACGGAGACCGAGCGCTCGCCGTTGTACTCGTAGTGGTAGTCCTGCAGCGTGCACTCGCCGGCCTTGTCGCAGATGCCGCAGTCCACCGGGTGGTTGAGGGTGATGAACTGCAGCGTCGCCTTGCGCCGGGCCTTCACCTTCTCCGAGTTGGTGTACACCACCATGCCCTCGGAGACGGGCATGTTGCAGGCGATGTCCACCCACTCCCCGCCCTTGTCCTCCACGCCCACCACGCAGATGCGGCAGTTGCCGGGCACGGAGAGCTGCGGGTGCCAGCAGAAGTAGGGGATGAAGATGCCGGCGTCCTTCGCGGCCTCCATCACCGTCTGGCCGGCGGCGGCCTCGATCTCGCGCCCGTCGATGGTCAGGCGAGGCATTCGAGCCTCCCGTCGCACTTCGAGCGGCCGTGCGTGATCCAGTGCTCGAACTCGTCGCGGTACTTGTTGAGGATGCCCACCGTCGCGTAGCCGGCGGCGTCCCCCATGCCGCAGATCGTCGTGCCGTCGTTGGCCTCGCTGATGGCGTACAGGCGCTCGATGTCCTCCAGGCGCCCCTGCCCGGCGACGATGCGGTCGATGATGCGGTGCATCCAGCCCATGCCCTCGCGGCACGGCGTGCACTGCCCGCAGGACTCGTGGTGGTAGAAGCGCAGCAGCACCTGCAGGAAGCGCACCATGCACGTGCCCTCGGCCACCGCGATCATGCCCCCGGAGCCCAGGCCGGAGCCGGCGGGGTTCACGGACTCGTGGCTGAGCGTGAGCGGCTCGATCTCGGCGCGCGTGAGCACCTTGGTGGAGATGCCGCCGGGCACCACGCACTTGAGCTTCGCCCCGTGCAGCATGCCGCCGCAGTCCTCGTCGAGGAACTTCGCCCAGGGGTAGCCGTACTCGACCTCGTAGACGCCGGGCCGCGCGATGTGGCCGGAGATCGACACGAGCTGCGTGCCCGGGCTCTTGGGCGTGCCCACCTTGCGGAACTCCTCGGCGCCCATGCGGATGATGCCGGTGATGTTGGCGAGCGACTCCACGTTGTTGATGACCGTGGGCTTCTGGAAGAGGCCGCGGACGGTGAGGCGCGGCGGGCGGTTCCTCGGGTAGGGCTTCCGGCCCTCGATCGAGGTGATGAGCCCGGAGGCCTCGCCACAGACATAGGAACCCGCGCCGCGGTACACGACGAGGTCGAGCGCGAACTCGCTGCCGAAGACGGGCTTGCCCAGGAGCCCCGCGGCGTAGGCCTCGTCGACGGCGCCCTGGATGCGGCGGTAGGGAAGG
>JAKOWJ010000092.1 GCA_029781595.1 Pseudomonadota bacterium
GTTTCGAAGCCGGGGATTTTACAGGGGAGCGGCTAGCGGCGGACCGGCACGGTGTAGTTGAGCGCGAGCCGCCCGCCGTCGGGGTAGAGAGCCTGCCCGGTGAAGTACGAGGCCTCGTCGCTCGCGAGGAAGAGCGCGGCCTGCGCCACCTCCGACGGCTCGCCCATGCGGCCCATCGGCGTGCGCGAGAGGATCTTCGCCTCGGCCTCCGCGTTGCCCAGCACGGCGCCCTTCGCGAGCTCGGTGAGGATCGTGCCCGGGCCCACCGCGTTCACGCGGATGCCGTGCGGCGCGAGGGACACGGCCATCACCTTCGTGAGCTGGTTGATGCCGCCCTTGGAGACCACGTAGGGCACCTGGTTGGGGATGGCGAGGACGGCGTTCACGCTGGACATGTTGACGATCGCCCCGCCGCCGCCCTGCTTCACCATCTGGCGCGCGGCCGCCTGCCCGGCGAGGAAGACGCCCTTGAGGTTCACGGCCAGCACCCGGTCGAAGTCGGCCTCGGCGAGGTCGAGGAAGTCGGCGGCGTGAACGATGCCGGCGTTGGCCACGAGGATGTCGAGGCGCCCGAAGGCGGCGACCGCCGCCTGCACGGCCGCCTCCACCTCGGCCTTGCGGGAGACGTCGCATCCCGCGAAGGCCGCCGCGAGGCCCTCGCCACGCAGGCGGGCCGCCTCGGCCTCGCCGCGGGCGGCGTCCAGGTCGGCGAGCACCACCTTGGCGCCCTCGCGCGCGAAGAGCTCCGCGCAGGCGAGCCCGATGCCCTGCGCGGCGCCCGTGACGAGCGCCACGCGCCCGGGGAGCCTCACGGCTTCTTCGCCGGCGCGGGGGCCGTGGGCGGCAGCGCCATCAGGTCCGGCGCGGAGATCGCGCGGCCCATCTCGACCGCGGAGAGGATCTCCGAGCAGACCTTGTCCTGGCCCTTCGGGCAGCTCCCCTTGGCGAGGTCGCGGATCTCGCCGGAATCGCGCGTGTCGAGGTCGGGGCTGGAGAGCCGGCGGTTGAGCCAGCCCTTGAACGCGGCGTCCTTCTCGAGGATCGGCCCGGCCTCGGCGACCTTGGGCCAGCCGCTGATCACCACGCGCAGCAGCGCCTCGGTGACCACGTCGGCCGTCGGGCCCTTGTCGCAGTGGCCGAAGTCGGCCACCGCCTTCTGCAGCGCGGCCCAG
>JAKOWJ010000108.1 GCA_029781595.1 Pseudomonadota bacterium
CTAGCAGCACGATGCTCATGTGTCACGGTTTCCTTCCCGCTTCTCGAAAGCGCGGTTCCTGGACCGAAGCGGCCCGCGCTCAGAGCTGATACCGGTAATAGGCCGCGCAGGTGCCCTCGCTCGAGACCATGCACGGACCGACAGGGCGCGCCGGCGTGCACGCGCGTCCGAAGAGGGGGCAGTCGCGCGGCGTCAGGGCGCCCTTCAGAATCTCGCCGCAGCGGCAGCCTCGGGGTTCGGGCACGTTGGCGAAGCGCTCCCAATCGAGGTCGGCGAAGCGAGCGCGCGCGTCCCACGGCGCGTACTCCTCACGGATTGCCAGGCCGGTACCCGGGATGAGCCCGATGCCGCGCCAGGTGGCATCGACGGGCGCGAAGACCGAATCGACCAGGGCGCGCGCCGTGGGGTTGCCCTCCGAGCGGACCGCGCGATGGTAGCGGTTCGCGACCGTAGGCCGGGCATCGCGAATCTGCTCCACCAGCGCCCGAATGCCATCCAGAATATCCGTCGCCTCGAAACCGGCAATTGCGCAGGCGACGCCGTGTTCCTCGGCGAGGAAGCGATACGGCGCCCCACCCAGGATCACGCTCACGTGTCCGGGGAGGAGGAAGCCATCCACGGCGAGATCGGGGGCCGAGGCGAGCGCAGCCAGCGCCCCCGGGATCGTCTTGTGCGCGGCCAGAACCGAGAAGTTGCGCACGCCGCGCCGGCTTGCCTCCTTCAAAGTGGCGGCGACGGTCGGTACCGTCGTCTCGAAGCCCACTCCGAAGAAGACCACCTCCTTTGAAGGCTGTTCGATGGCCAGGACGAGCGCATCCATGGGCGAGTAGACGACGCGCGCCTCGGTGCCGCGGGCGCGCATCTGCTCCAGGCTGCCGGCACTTCCGGGCACGCGCATCATGTCGCCGAAGCAGGTGAGGACCACGTTCGGGCGCTCGCCCAAGGCGAGGAAGGCGTCGATCTCGCCCTGCGCGGTGACGCAGACGGGGCAGCCCGGGCCAGAGAGGAGCGTGATCTCCTGGGGCAGCAGGCCGCGCAGGCCGGCGCGCGCGATTGCCATCGTGTGCGTGCCGCACACCTCCATCAGCTTCACCGGGCGAGGCACGGC
>JAKOWJ010000347.1 GCA_029781595.1 Pseudomonadota bacterium
GTCTCCCTGGCTTGGGGCGGCGGCTAGTAGAGGATCCCGCGCGGGAAGGGGGTCTGCAGGAAGCGGTCGAAGAGCAGGTACACCGAAAGGCCCGTGAGCCCGCCGGTGAGCGCCGCCACCCACAGGCGCTTCTTCTCGACGAAGTAGAGCCAGCTGGCGACCAGCACCACCACGCTCGTCATCGCGCCGATGTCGTCGAAGACCACGATGTAGACGGAGGTGATGCCCACCGCGAGCAGCGGCCGCAGCCACGCCCACGGCTCGAAGAACGGCACCGGATTCGCGTCCCGGCCGCGGTTGTCGACGATGAGCCAGGCGGCCAGCACCGCGAGGATCACCCCCAGGCCGAAGGGCATGAAGCCCGAGCCCGGCTGGCCGTGGTCCATCAGGCGCATCACCCACACCGCCTGCTGGATGACCACGCCCGCCACGACCAGGAAGAAGACGCCCGCCCAGCGCTGCCACGATTTCATGATCGGGTCCCCCGTCGCCCCGTCCGCCCTCAGCGCACCATCGCCGGCCGCTTCGGGTCGAACTTCCAGCCCGGAATGAGGTACTGCATGGCCACCGCGTCGTCTCGCGCGCCCAGCCCGTGCTGCCGGTAGAGCTGGTGCGCGGCCTCGACCGCCGCCATGTCGAGATCCACGCCCAGGCCCGGCGCGGCCGGCACCTGGATGCGCCCGCCCGAGATGCGCAGCGGCTCGCGCGTGAGGCGCTGGCCGTCCTGCCAGATCCAGTGCGTGTCCACGGCCGTCACCTTGCCCGGCGCGGCCGCCGCCACGTGCGTGAACATCGCGAGCGAGACGTCGAAGTGGTTGTTGGAGTGCGAGCCCCAGGTGAGGCCCCAGTCGCGGCAGGTCTGCGCCACGCGCACGGAGCCCGCCAGCGTCCAGAAGTGCGGATCGGCCAGCGGGATGTCCACGCTCTGCAGCGCGAGGGCGTGCGCGAGCTGGCGCCAGTCCGTGGCGATCATGTTGGTGGCGGTGGGCAGGCCCGTCGCGCGGCGGAACTCGGCCATCACCTCGCGGCCGGAGAAGCCGGCCTCGGCGCCGCACGGGTCCTCGGCGTAGGCGAGCACGCCGTGCATGTCGCGCATGAGGCGGATCGCCTCGGCGAGGAGCCAGCCGCCGTTGGGGTCGAGCGTGATGCGCGCGGCCGGAAAGCGCTCGTGCAGCGCGCGCACGCACTCGGCCTCGGCTTCTCCCGCAAGCACGCCGCCCTTGAGCTTGAAGTCCTGGAAGCCGTAGCGCGCCTGGGCCGATTCCGCGAGGCGCACCACCGCCTCCGTGGTCATCGCGGGCTCCCGGCGCAGGCGGCACCAGTCGTCCTCGCCCTCGGGCTCGGCGAGGTAGGGCAGGTCCGTCTTCCCGCGCTCGCCCACGTAGAAGAGGTAGCCCAGCACCTCCACCGAGTCGCGCTGCTGGCCCTCGCCCAGGAGCGCGGCCACCGGCAGGCCCAGGTGCTGGCCGAGCAGGTCCAGCATCGCGCACTCGACGGCGGTCGCCGCGTGGATGGTCGTGCGAAGGTCGAAGGTCTGCAGGCCCCGGCCGCCCGCGTCGCGGTCGGCGAAGGCCGCCATCACGCGGCGCACCACGTTCTGGTGCGTGCCCACGGCCTGGCCCACCACCAGGGCCGCGCACTCCTCCAGCGTCTGGCGGATCTTCTCGCCGCCGGGCACCTCGCCCACGCCCGTGCGGCCGGCGCTGTCGGTGAGCAGCAGGAGGTTGCGGGTGAAGAAGGGGCCGTGCGCGCCGCTCAGGTTGAGCAGCATGCTGTCGCGACCGGCGACGGGGATCACGCGCAGGGCCGTGATCGCGGGCGCGGCGGTGGCGGGACTCATCGGGCTTTCCTCCTCCGGCAGGGCGGTTGGCGCCGGGCCGGTGGCGGGCAGGCGTGTGAACCCGTCCCAGTCCCCGGCTCCTGTTGTCCGGGAATTAGATCATG
>JAKOWJ010000176.1 GCA_029781595.1 Pseudomonadota bacterium
GATCGCCGCCTCGTTGCGCGGGCGCCCGGCCACGGCCCCGTTCAGGTCGACCAGGTGGATGCGGCGGGCCCCCTGCTCGACCCAGTGCCGCGCGACGGCACCCGGGTCGTCGGAGAAGACGGTTTCGGCGTTCATGTCGCCCTGTTTGAGGCGGACGCAGCGGCCGTCCTTCAGGTCGATGGCGGGGATGAGGAGCATCGGGATGGTGACGGTCGGTTCGGAAGCTTGCCGGGTGCGGCGCGGCCGCACCCGTCCGGGAAGGCTGCCCGCCGGCAGGCGCGGCGGGCTAGGGTTGCCAGTGGATGAAGTTCTCGTAGAGCCTCAGGCCGTTGGCTGCGCTCTTCTCCGGGTGGAACTGGGTCGCGAAAATGTTATCCCGCGCCACCGCCGAGGTAAAGCGAAGCCCGTACTCGGTTTCCCCGACCGACAATTCGCCGGCCGCGGGCACTGCGTAGAAGCTGTGCACGAAATCGAAGTACGCGCCGTCGGGCACGCCCGACCAGATCGGGGGCGCGCGCGCCTGGACGACGCGGTTCCAGCCCAGGTGGGGCACCTTGAGCGCCGCGCCGTCGGGCGCGCGCATCGCCTCGCGGCGGAACCGCGTCACCTGTCCGCCCAGTACGCCGAGCCCTTCGGTGTCGCCCTCTTCGCTGCGCTCGAACAGCATCTGCTCGCCCACGCAGACGCCGAACAGCGGCTTGGTGCGCGCGGCCCGCAGCACCGCCTCGCGCAGCCCGGCCGCGTCGAGATAGCGCATGCAGTCGGGCATCGCGCCCTGGCCGGGAAACACGACGCGGTCGGCCTCGTCGACCTGGGCAGCGGTGCCCGAGATCACGACGCGCGCCTTCGGCGCCACGTGCTCGAGCGCCTTCGCCACCGAGCGAAGGTTGCCCATCCCGTAGTCGACGACCGCGATCAGCACCCCCTTCTCCCTTCCCCCTTCTCCCTTCGCTCGCTCAAAGCGATTCCTTGGTGGAAGGAATGCGCCCGCCGGCGCGGGGGTCGAGCTCGACGGCCATGCGCAACGCGCGGG
>JAKOWJ010000205.1 GCA_029781595.1 Pseudomonadota bacterium
GGCTCGCCTGTCGCGGCCCTGGACGCTGGTGGCCTGGCTCTTCCTGACGCTGGGCATTGCACTGGGTTCCGGCTGGGCGTATTACGAGCTGGGCTGGGGCGGCTGGTGGTTCTGGGACCCGGTCGAGAACGCCTCCTTCATGCCTTGGCTGGTGGGCACGGCCCTCATCCACTCGCTCGCCGTGACCGAGAAGCGCGGCGCCTTCCGCAGCTGGACGGTGCTGCTCGCGATCCTCGCCTTCTCGCTCTCGCTGCTGGGCACCTTCCTCGTGCGCTCGGGCGTGCTCACCTCGGTCCACGCCTTCGCCACCGATCCCAGGCGCGGCGTCTTCATCCTCGGCTTCCTCGCGGTCGTCGTCGGCGGCTCGCTCCTGCTCTTCGCCCTGCGCGCGCCCAAGGTGGGCGTGGGCGGGCAGTTCGCCGTCGTCTCCCGCGAATCGATGCTGCTCGCCAACAACGTGCTGCTCACGGTGGCGATGGCCGCGGTGCTGCTGGGCACGCTCTATCCCCTCGTCCTCGACACGCTGAACCTCGGCAAGATCTCCGTCGGCCCGCCCTACTTCGACGCCGTGTTCTTCCCGCTCATGGCGCCGGCCGTCTTCCTCATGGCGGCGGGCCCCATGGCCGCGTGGAAGAAGGCGGAGCTGCCCGACCTCGCGACGCGGCTCAAGTGGGCGCTGGCGGTGGCGGTGGCCTGCGCCGTGATCGTGCCGCTCGCCAAGGGCCGCTGGTCCTCGCTCGTCGCCCTCGGCCTCTTCCTCGCCTTCTGGGTGGTGCTCGCCACCGCCGTGCAGTTCGGCGCGCGCCTCAAGGTCGCCCCGCAACCGGGCCTGCCCGGGAAGCTGCGCGCCAACTCCGCCTCGTGGTACGGCATGCAGCTCGCGCACGTCGGCGTGGCCGTCTTCATCATCGGCGTGGCCATGGTGCAGGGCTACCAGACGGAGCGCGACATCCGCATGGCCCCGGGCGACACCGCGACCATCGCCGGCTACGAGTTCAGGTTCCTCGGCACGCGCGAGCTGCCCGGCCCCAACTACGCGGCGATGCAGGGCATGTTCGAGGTGCGCCGCGAGGGCTCGTCCGAGCTCATGCTGAAGATGTACCCCGAAAAGCGCATCTACCACGCCTCCGGCCAGACGATGACCGAG
>JAKOWJ010000220.1 GCA_029781595.1 Pseudomonadota bacterium
ACAACATCGCCACGCTCGTCGCCAAGTGCTGCAAGCCCGTGCCGCCGGACCCGATCATCGGCTTCATCACGCGGGCGCGCGGCGTGATGGTGCACCGCGCCGACTGCCCCAACGTGACCGGCCTCGCCGAGGGGCAGCGCGACCGGCTGCTGCCGGCGGACTGGGGCAACACGGGGGAGGCGCCCTTCGCGGCCGACGTGGAGGTGGTCGCGCTGGACCGCCAGGGCCTGCTGCGCGACATCTCGGAAGCGATCTCGCGCGAGCGCATCAACGTGACGGCCGTCAACACGCTCTCGCGCGGCTCGCACGCCTTCATGCGCTTCACGCTGCAGGTGGACAGCGCCGACGCCATCCAGCGCGTGCTGCGCCAGGTGCGCGACGTGCCGGGCGTGGACCAGGCGCGGCGGATCTAGGCGCCGCCGGCCCTCGGCGCGAGGGCGCGCAGCAGCGATCCCGTGACGCTCGCCGACCGGCGCGCCTCGTGCGCGAAGCGGGCGTTGTGGTCCCAGATCCACTCGGCGAAGACGCTCGCCGGCGTCGGCCGCGGCAGGGCGAGCCAGGCGTCGGCCTCGCTCCCCTCCTGCACCAGTCGCATGCGGTTGCGTCTCGCGAGGTGCAGCATCGCGCCGTTCTCGGCGAGGCAGTGCACGAACACCTCGCGCACGCCGCGGTTCACCAGGTGCATCACGGCCCGCTCGAAGAGCGCGCCGCCCACGCCTCGCCCCCGCCAGCCGGGCAGCACCGACAGGCCCAGCTCGGCACGCTGCGGGTAGAAGGCGACGTGCACGACGCCGACCAGGCGAAGGGCCTCGTCGGCGACGCCGAAGATCTCGTCGCGGTCGAAGTCGATGCGCTCGTCGAGCGCGCGGATGGCGTGGTCTCCGAGGCTCGCGCCGAAGCGCAGGCGCCGGTCCGGCGCGTCCAGGGCGAGGAAGTGTTCCGTGAGCGCCGCGCGGTCGCCTTCGCGCAGCCGGATCGGCAGGTGGGTGGTGCCGGCCATGAGGTCTCCTTGTGGGTGACTTCACCGAATTGGTGGCGCTCTCCATCGAAGCAAGGAGGGTGCCACCGTTCCTCCGACCGGGAAGTTCGGCTATAATTCCGCGCTTGCTGCACCCGCAGGCGCGTAGCTCAGTTGGTTAGAGCACCACCTTGACATGGTGGGGGTCGTTGGTTCGAGTCCAATCGCGCCTACCAGGACACTCCAGAAAGCCGCCCCCCGGGCGGCTTTCGGCTTTCCGTCCCCGATGCGCCTCGCGCTCGGCCCGCGCCGGCGCTAGAGTGCGCGAAACGCACAACGCTTCGGGATCCCACCGCCATGCGAATCGTCCTTCCCGGCAACCGCCACCTCGAGGTCGAGCTCAATGACGGGCCCGCGGCCGCGCGCCTCGCGCAGTCGCTTCCGGTCACGCTGGCGCTCAGCCGCTGGGGAGACGAGTACTACGGGAGCCTGCCGGCCGCGCTGCCGGCGAAGCAGCCTCGCCGCGACGTGTACGCCGAGGGCGAGGTGGCGCTGTGGCCCGAGGGCAACGCCTTCTGCATCTTCTTCGGCCCCACGCCCGTGAGCCACGCCTCCGAGCCGCGCATGGCCTCGCCGGGCATTCCGCTGGGGCGCATCACCTCCGACTTCTCCTGGCTCAAGGGGCAGGGGGCCCGGCTGATGGCCTCCCTCGAGGCGGAATAGCCCCCGGTTTTGGTAGAATGGTCGCCTGCCCGGACGCCCGGGCGCCAAGGCAAGGCGAGAGAAAGGGCCGGATCATGGTTATGAGACCGCCAACTGCGAGGCAAGCCATCCACGCCTAGAGCGGGACGCCCCTTATCGTCTTCCCGACGGAAAAGCGCGGCTCGCCCGCGCTTTTTTCTTTTCGCCGCCCGGAGGTTTCGCATGCCCCGCATCACGCTCCCGGACCAGTCGGTCCGGCAATTCGACGAACCCGTGACGGTCGCGCAGGTCGCGGCCTCGATCGGCCCCGGCCTCGCCAAGGCCGCGCTCGCGGGCAAGGTGGACGGCCGCCTCGTGGACGTCGCGCACCGCATCGCGTCGGATGCCACGCTCGCGATCGTCACGGACAAGGACCCCGAGGGGCTCGAGCTCATCCGCCACTCGACGGCGCACCTGCTCGCCTACGCCGTGAAGGAGCTCTTTCCCGACGCCCAGGTGACCATCGGCCCGGTGATCGAGAACGGCTTCTACTACGACTTCTCGTACAAGCGGCCCTTCACGCCGGAGGACCTCGCGGCCATCGAGAAGCGCATGGCCGAGCTCGCCAGGCGCGACATCCCCGTCTCGCGCGAGGTGTGGAAGCGCGACGACGCGGTGAGGTTCTTCGAGTCCATCGGCGAGAAGTACAAGGCCGAGATCATCGCCTCGATCCCGTCCGCCGAGGACATCAGCCTGTACCGCGAGGGCGACTTCATCGACCTGTGCCGGGGGCCCCACGTGCCGTCCACGGGGCGCCTCAAGGTGTTCAAGCTCATGAAGGTGGCGGGAGCCTACTGGCGAGGCGACTCGCGCAACGAGATGCTCCAGCGCATCTACGGCACGGCCTGGGCCCGCAAGGAGGACCAGGAGGCCTACCTGCACATGCTGGAGGAGGCGGAGAAGCGCGACCACCGGCGCCTGGGCACGCAGCTCGACCTCTTCCACCTGCAGGAGGAGTCGCCGGGCATGGTGTTCTGGCACCCCAAGGGCTGGGTCATCTGGCAGCAGGTGGAGCAGCACATGCGCCGCGTGTACCAGGACAACGGCTACCAGGAGGTGCGCTGCCCGCAGATCCTGGACCGCAGCCTCTGGGAGAGAAGCGGCCACTGGGAGAACTACAAGGACAACATGTTCACGACGGAGTCGGAGAAGCGCGACTTCGCCATCAAGCCCATGAACTGCCCCGGGCACGTCCAGATCTTCAACAAGGGCATCCGCAGCTACCGGGACCTGCCGCTGCGCTACGGCGAGTTCGGATCCTGCCACCGCAACGAGCCCTCGGGCGCGCTGCACGGCCTGATGCGCGTGCGCGCCTTCACGCAGGACGACGGCCACATCTTCTGCGCCGAGGAGCAGATCGAGCCCGAGTGCGTGGCCTTCCACAGGCTCTCGTTCGACGTCTACCGCGACTTCGGCTTCACGGACATCCAGGTGAAGCTCGCCCTGCGGCCGACGCCGCGCATCGGCTCGGACGAGCAGTGGACCAAGGCCGAGGAGGCGCTGCGCGGCGCGCTGCGCGCCTGCGGGGCCGCCTGGGAGGAGCTGCCCGGCGAGGGCGCCTTCTACGGCCCCAAGATCGAGTACCACCTCAAGGACTCGCTGGGGCGCTCCTGGCAGGTGGGCACGATGCAGGTGGACTTCCAGATGCCCGGGCGCCTGGGCTCGGAGTACGTGGCCGAGGACAATTCGCGCCGCGTGCCCGTCATGCTGCACCGCGCCATCGTCGGGTCGATGGAGCGGTTCATCGGCATCCTCATCGAGAACCACGCGGGCGCCATGCCCCTGTGGCTCGCGCCCGTCCAGGTGGCGGTGATGAACGTGACGGACCGCCAGGAGGACTATGTCCGCGAGGTGGTGGCGGCGCTGCGCGCGGCCGGCATCCGGGCCGAGGCCGATTTGCGGAACGAGAAAATAACGTATAAAATTCGGGAACATAGCATTCAAAAGCTTCCTTACCAGCTGGTGCTGGGCGACAAGGAAGTGGCAGCCCGGACGGTGTCTGCGAGGACCCGGTCAGGCGAAAACCTGGCGCCGGTTCCCCTCGAGGATTTCATCTCGCGCTTGCAGGGCGAGATCGCCGGGCGAAAATGAACGCTTTATGGGGGGCGAGGACGACGCACGAACGCCGTGGGAGGATCCTCGCCAGAGAATTGATCTGAAAGAGGATTCTTCGCATCGCTCACGATAACAAGTCGGTTCGCATCAACGGGGAGATCAACGCCCCGACGGTCCGGTTGGTCGGCGTGGAAGGCGACCAGCTCGGCATCGTTTCCGTGACGGAAGCGATGCGCCTCGCCGAGGAGGCGGAGGTGGACCTCGTGGAGATCGCCCCGATGGCCGTTCCCCCGGTCTGCCGCCTGATGGACTACGGCAAGTTCAAGTACCGGGAGAGCAAGAAGGCCCACGAGGCGAAGCTCAAGCAGAAGCAGATCCAGGTCAAGGAGATCAAGTTCCGCCCCGGCACGGACGAGGGGGACTACCAGATCAAGCTGAGGAACCTGATCCGCTTCCTGACCGAAGGCGACAAGACGAAGATCACGCTTCGCTTCCGGGGCCGCGAGATGGCCCACCAGGAACTGGGCGTGGCCCTGCTCAAGCGCGTCGAGGCCGACCTCGCGCTGCACGGGCAGGTGGAGCAGTGGCCCAAGCTCGAGGGTCGCCAGATGGTGATGATCCTCGCGCCGAAGAAGAAGCACTAGGTTTTCGCCCCGCCCGCGGGGCACGAAGAAGGCGACTTCAGGTACCAAGCGCGGAACGGTTCCGCCACCTGCTGCGCCAAGTGAAGTGAAAAGGAGGGCTCCATGCCCAAGATGAAGACCAAAAGCGGCGCCGCCAAGCGCTTCAAGGTCCGCGCCGGCGGCTCCGTGAAGCGCGGCCAGGCGAACAAGCGCCACATCCTCACCAAGAAGACCACGAAGTCGAAGCGCCAGCTCCGGGGCACGACGGGCGTCCACAAGACGAACGTCGACCACGTCAAGGCGATGCTTCCCTACGCCTGAAGGAGATAGACGATGCCCCGTGTAAAGCGTGGAGTGACGGCGCGCGCGCGCCACAAGAAGGTCCTCGAGCAGGCCAAGGGCTTCCGCGGCCGCCGCAAGAACGTCTACCGCATCGCCAAGGAAGCGGTGATGAAGGCGGGCCAGTACGCCTACCGCGACCGCCGCGCCAAGAAGCGCGAGTTCCGCGGCCTCTGGATCGCCCGCATCAACGCGGCCGTGCGCGAGGCCGGGATGACCTACAGCCGCTTCATGGCGGGCCTGAAGAAGGCCTCGATCGAGATCGACCGCAAGGTGCTCGCCGACCTCGCCGTGCAGGACAAGCCGGCTTTCGGCCGGATCGTCGAGCAGGCGAAGTCGAGCCTCGGCGCCTGAGTCGACGCAAAACCGGAAGGAGGGGCTCTCTCGCGGGAGCCCCTTTTTCATTTCGGACACCGAGACCATGCAAGCCATCGACCCGATCATCGCCGACGCCGAGCGCGCGTTCGGCGCCTGCGCGACCCTCGCGGAGCTCGAGCAGGCCAAGTCGCGCTTCCTGGGCAAGGCCGGCGCGCTCACCGAGCTGCTGAAGGGGCTGGGGCGCCTGTCGGCCGAGGAACGCCCGAAGGCCGGCGCCGCCATCAACGAGGCCAAGGGCCGCGTGGAGGCGCTGCTGCAGGCCCGCCGCGAGGCGATCCTCGCCGCCGAGCTCGACCAGCGCCTCGCGAGCGAATCGGTGGACGTGACGCTGCCGGGCCGGCGCCAGTCGGACGGCGGCCTGCACCCCATCTCGCTCGCGCAGGAGCGCATCGAGCGCCTGTTCGCCTCCATGGGCTTCTCGGTGGCCGACGGTCCCGAGATCGAGAACGACTTCTACAACTTCACGGCCCTGCGGATGTTCCCCGACCACCCGTCGCGGAGCATGCAGGACACCTTCTACGTCGCGGATTCCGACAAGGTGCTGCGCACGCACACCTCGCCCGTCCAGATCCGCCACATGCAGTCGCACACGCCGCCCATCCGCATCATCTGCCCGGGGCGCGTCTACCGCGTGGACCACGACGCGACGCACTCGCCGATGTTCCACCAGATCGAGGGCCTGTGGGTGGACGAGGGCATCTCGCTCGCCGACCTGAAGGGCACCATCGCGCAGTTCTGCAGCGCGTTCTTCGAGCGCGACGACGTCGAGATCCGCTTCCGCCCGTCCTACTTCCCGTTCGTCGAGCCGGGCGTGGAGATCGACATGGTGTGGGAGCGCAAGGACGGGGAGGTGAAGTACCTGGAGGTCGGCGGCGCGGGCGTGGTGCACCCCGACGTGCTGCGCAATGGCCACATCGACCCGGAGCGCTACTCGGGCTTCGCCTTCGGCATGGGCCTGGACCGCCTGGCGATGCTCAAGTACGGCGTGAACGACCTGCGCCTTTTCTTCGAAAACGACCTGAAGTTCCTGAGGCAGTTCCGATGAAGGTATCCGTGAAGTGGCTTCGCGAGCTCTCCGGCGTCGACCTGGACGCCGGGCGCATCGCCCACGTGCTCACCATGGGCGGGCTCGAGGTGGAGGAGACGGCCCCGGTGGCGGGGGCGTTCACCGGCATCGTCGTGGCGCACGTGCGCGCCGTCTCCCCGCACCCCAACGCGGACAAGCTGCGCGTGACGGAAGTGGACGCCGGCACGGGCGAGATCCTCCAGGTCGTCTGCGGCGCCCCCAACGTGGCGGCGGGCCAGAAGGTGCCCTGCGCCCTGGTGGGCGCGAAGCTGCCGGGCCTGGAGATCAAGCGCGCGAAGCTGCGCGGCGTCGAGTCGAACGGCATGCTGTGCTCGGCGCGCGAGCTGGGCCTCTCGGAGGACCACTCGGGCCTGCTCGTCCTGCCGCAGGACGCGCCGGTGGGCGAGGACATCCGCCGCTACCTGGACCTCGACGACACCGTCCTCACGCTCAAGCTCACGCCCAACCGCGGCGACTGCCTGTCGATGACGGGCGTGGCGCGGGACCTGGCGGCGCTCGCGGGCGTGGCCGCCCCGCTGGCCGATCCGGCGCCCGTCGCGGCGACGATCGACGACCGGCGCGAGGTGCGCATCTCGGATCCCGCCGCCTGCGGGCGCTACTGCGGGCGCGTGCTGCGCGGCCTCGACCCCGGGGCGAGGACGCCCGGGTGGATGGCGCGGCGCCTCGAGCGCGCGGGGCTTCGGCCCAAGAGCCCGCTCGTGGACATCACCAACTACGTGATGCTCGAGCGCGGCCAGCCCATGCACGCCTTCGACGAGGCGAAGCTGCGCGGCGCCATCGACGTGCGCCTGGCGCGCCCCGGCGAGACGCTCAGGCTCCTGAACGAGCAGGAGGCCGAGTACATCCCGAACCTGCTTCTCATCACCGACGAGTCGGGGCCGGTCGCGCTCGGCGGCGTGATGGGCGGCTTCGACACGATGGTGACCGAGGCCACCACCGACGTCTTCTTCGAGTCCGCGTTCTTCGCGCCGGAGGCCGTGCAGGGCCGCGCCAAGGCGCTGCAGCTCACGAGCGACGCGGCCTACCGCTTCGAGCGCGGCGTCGATTTCGCCGGGGCTCGGGCGGCGCTCGAGCGTGCCACCGAACTCACCCTCGCGATCTGCGGCGGCCGGGCGGGCCCGGTGAGCGAGGCCGCGGGCACGCTTCCCGCCCGCGCGGCCGTGCGCGTTCGGCCGGACCGCGTGCGAATGCTCCTCGGCTACGACGTCGCGGACGACTTCATGGCCGAGGCATTCGCGCGCCTTCGCTGCGGCGTCCGGCGCGAGGGCGGGGCGCTCACCGTGACGCCCCCGAGCTGGCGCTTCGACCTGGCGATCGAGGAGGACTTCGTCGAGGAGGTGGCCCGGGTGCACGGCTACGAGCACGTGCCCTCGGTGGCGCCGCGCTCGAGCGTGGAGATGCTGGCCGACGCCGAGGGGGCCCGCTCCCGCATGGCGCTCAAGCGCGCCGCGGCCGCGCTGGGCTACCAGGAGGTCGTCAACTACAGCTTCGTCGCGGCCGAGTGGGAGGAGGACTTCGCCGGCCACGCCGCCGCGGTGCGCCTGGCCAACCCCATCGCGAGCACGATGGACGTGATGCGCTCCACGCTCGTCGGCGGCCTGGTGTCGGCGGTGCGGGCGAACCTCAACCGCGACGAGCCGCGCGTGCGCCTCTTCGAGCTGGGGCGCTGCTTCCTGGGCGAGGGCCCGACGCCGGAAGAGCAACCCGAGCGGCTGGGCGCCATCACCTACGGCCCGCGCCTGCCGGAACAGTGGTCGGAGAAGGCGCCGGCCGCGGACTTCTTCGACGCCAAGGGAGACCTCGAGGCGCTGGCCGGCCGCGCCGCGCTCTCGTTCCGGAAGGGCAGCCACCCCGCCTTCCACCCCGGCCGCTGCGCGGCCGTGTGGTTCGAAGGACGCGAGGTCGGCGTGGTCGGCGAACTCCACCCCCGGTTGCAGCTGAAATACGGCCTCGCCTCGGCGCCCGTGGCCTTCGAGATCGAGTCGGCGGTGCTGCTGGGCGGCGCGGCGCCGCGTTTCGCGGGGGTCTCGCGCATGCCGACGGTGCGCCGCGACGTCGCCGTGCTGGTGGCCGAGGGCCTGCCGGTGGGGGACATCCTGGCGGCCCTGAGGGCCTCGGTTCCGGCCGGCGTGCGGGAGGTCGAAGTGTTCGACCAGTACAAGGGCAAAGGGGTCGAGCCGGGGAGAAAAAGCCTTGCGTTTCGTATAGTTATGCAGGATACTGCCAGAACTTTGACAGATGCCGAGGTGGAGGAAATCGTGGATTCCATCCGCCGGGTACTCGTAGAAAAATTCCAAGCGATTCCGCGCACGTGAAAGACAAGGTCACCCTCACCAAGGCCGAGCTGGCCGACCTCATGTTCGAGAAGGTCGGCCTGAACAAGCGCGAGGCCAAGGACATGGTCGAGTCCTTCTTCGAGGAGATCCGCATCGCCCTG
Source organism: Pseudomonadota bacterium (assembly GCA_029781595.1). Lineage (GTDB taxonomy): Bacteria > Pseudomonadota > Gammaproteobacteria > Burkholderiales > Usitatibacteraceae > FEB-7. The sequence continues at coordinate 8,619 of JAKOWJ010000220.1, forward strand.
GAGCGGGGCGAAATGGTGAAGCTCTCCGGATTCGGCAACTTCCAGCTCCGCAAGAAGCCCCAGCGACCCGGCCGGAATCCCAAGACCGGGGAAGAGATTCCCATCACCGCACGGCGCGTGGTCACCTTCCACGCGAGCCAGAAGCTCAAGACCCTGGTGGAGAAGTCCTTCAATGGCCACGGAGAACCTGGCAACGAGTGACCTCCCGGCCATCCCCGCGAAGCGCTATTTCACCATCGGCGAAGTTAGCGAGCTCTGCGGGGTGAAGCCCCACGTGCTGCGGTACTGGGAGCAGGAGTTCACGCAGTTGAAGCCCCTGAAGCGCCGGGGCAACCGCCGCTACTACCAGCACCACGAGGTGCTGCTCATCCGGCGCATCCGCGAGCTGCTCTACGAGCACGGCTTCACCATCAACGGCGCGCGCAACCGCCTCGACGAGCCGCCGCCGTCGCGCACGGGTGCCTATCCCGCGCTGGGCTCGGGCACGATGACCGTGCCGCAGCCCATCTCCCCGGCCAACATCCGCAAGGAGTTGAAGAGCATCCTCAAGATGCTCGACAACGAGTAGCGCGCCCCGCGCCGGGGCAGGGTTTTTCCTCTATAATTCGCCCTTCGGTCGGGGCGTAGCGCAGCCTGGTCGCGCACCTGCATGGGGTGCAGGGGGTCGGAAGTTCGAATCTTCTCGCCCCGACCAACTTCTCCAAGGGGCCGCGCATGCGCGGCCCCTTTTCACTGGCCGTCCTCAGGCCTCTCAGGCCGCGGCCGCGGCGGGCTCCAGCACGGCGAGGATGTTGCGCGCCGCGCCCACGCCCATCTTCACGTAGGCATCCTCGCTCACGCCGCCGACGTGGGGCGTGAGGATCGTGCGCTTCACGTCCCGCCAGGCGTGCTCGCCCTTGAGCGGCTCCGGCGTGAAGGCGTCGAGCCCGGCCGCGCGCAGGTGCCCGCTGGCGAGCGCCTCGCGAAGTGCCTCGTCGTCGATGAGGCCGCCGCGTCCCGTGTTCACCAGGATCGCGCCGCGCGGCATCGTGGCGAGGCTCGCGCGATCGATCATGTGGCGGTTCGACTCCGTGAGCGGGCAGTTGAGGGAGAGCACGAGGCTGCGCGCGAGGACGTCGGCCAGCGGCAGCAGCTCGACGCCCTCGGGCGCCTCGGTCACGATCGGGTCGTGGGCGAGCACGTGCATGCCCATCGCCCGGCCAATCGCGGCCACGCGCCGCCCGATGGCGCCCAGGCCCACCACGCCCAGGGTCTTGCCTCCGAGTTCCAGGCTCTTGTGCGTCGCCTTGTCCCAGAACCCGGCGCGCATGCGCGCGTCCAGCGTGACGAGGTCCTTGGCGCAGGCGAGGATCATCGCCCAGGCGTGTTCGGCGACGGCGTCCGCGTTCGCGCCGGCGGCGGCCCGCACCGCGATGCCGCGGGCCTGTGCCGCGGCGAGGTCGATGGTGTCGATCCCCGTGCCGTGCTTGGAGACCACGCGCAGCGCCCGGCTCGCGTCCATCACGCGCGCCGGGATCCGCCCGTAGCGCAGGAGGATGGCCACGGGCTGGTGCCGCTCGCACAGCGCGACGATCGAATCCTCGTCCGGCGTCGCGCCCGCGAAGACGAGCTCGTAGCCGGCCAGCAGCTCGCGGGCGGGCGCCGCGAGATCCGCGCCGGTGACGAGGATGACGGGCTTCGCGCTCACAGCGTCTCGCCCTCCTTCAGCACGCCCGCGGCGCGCAGCGAGGCGTCGAGCCAGCCGGGGCGAAGCGCGCGCCGGGCCAGGATGTCGCCCATTCGCTTCTCCTCGTCCGCGACCTTCTTCGCGGCGAGCGGCAGGAGCGAGGCCGCCTTCTCGCGCTCCACGACGACCACCCCGTCCGCGTCGCCGACGACGAGGTCGCCCGGGCTGACGCTGATGCCGCCCACGCTGACCGGCCAGTTGATGCGCCCCGGCACGAACTTCGTGGGGCCGTTCGGGTTCGTCCCCGTGGCGAACACCGGAAAGCCCAGCTCGCGCAGCTCCTCGGTGTCGCGCACGGCGCCGTGGATCACGATGCCGGCGAGCCCCAGGACCTTGCACCCGTTGATCATGAGCGCGCCCATCAGCGCGCAGCTCGTGTCGCCCTTGCCGTCGATGACGAGCACGTCTCCGGGCCTGGCCATCGCCATCGCGGCGTGGATCATCAGGTTGTCGCCGGGGCGCACCTCCACGGTGAACGCGGGCCCGGCCATCTTCATGGCGGGGGTGAGCGGCGCCACGCCGTCGATCGTGCCGCGGCGGCCCGCCACGTCGGCGAGGATGGCGGCCTGGTAGCGGGCGGCCTGCGAGACGACCTCGGGCGGCACCCGGTCGATTTCGCGGCGGACATCGGCCAGGGACGATTCACTCATGGGACTTCCTTTCGAAGGTGGGGTGGGGCACGGCAGGGGCCTTGCGCGTCCTAGCCTGCGTCGCCGTCTTCCGTGGCGCGCTCGCGGCCGCGCCTGAGCGACGGCACGACCATGGCGGCCAGCAGGACGAACGAGATGCCGAGGAACACGAGGCTGATGGGTCGGGAGACGAATACGGAGAAGCTGCCCTCGTTCATGAGGAGCGCCCGGCGAAGGTTCTCCTCCAGCATCGGGCCCAGCACGTAGCCGAGGATGAGGGGCGCGGGCTGGCAGTCCAGCTTGGCGAAGACGTAGCCCAGCACGCCGGCGCCGGCGCACAGGTACACGTCCATGGCGCTGTTGTTGAGGCTGTAGTTGCCGATGGTCGCGAAGACGATGATGGCCGGGAAGAGCCAGCGGTAGGGCACCTGCGTGAGGCGCGCCCACAGGCCCACCAGCGGCAGGTTCAGCACGAGCAGCAGCACGTTGCCGACGACGAAGCTCGCCACCAGGCCCCAGAAGAGCTCCGGCCTGGAGGTCATCACCTGCGGCCCGGGCTGGATTCCCTGCATGGTGAGCGCGCCCAGCACCAGCGCCATCACCGCGGTGGCGGGGATGCCCAGCGTGAGCGTCGGGATGAAGTGCGTCTGCGCGGCGGCGTTGTTGGCCGCCTCCGGCGCCGCCACGCCCTCGATGGCCCCGTGGCCGAAGCGGGACGGGTCCTTGGCGAGCTTCTTCTCCAGCATGTAGGCCGAGAACGAGGCCACGGACGCGGTGATGCCCGGCAGGGCGCCGAAGAGCGAGCCCAGCACCGTGCCGCGCAGCGCCGGCCAGGTCGAGGCCTTGATGTCGGCCCAGGTCGGCATGAGGTCCTTCACGTCCTTGGAGAACACCTCCACCTTCTCCGTCTGCGCGAGGTTCTGCACGATCTCGGCGACGGCGAACAGGCCGACGGCCACCACGGTGAAGCCGATGCCATCCAGCAGTTCGGCGATGCCGAAGGAGAAGCGCGGCATCCCGGAGGTGACGTCCGTGCCCACGAGCCCGAACATGAGGCCCACCAGCACCATGGCGAGGGATTTCACGAGGTCGCCGTGGGCCAGCACCGCCGAGAAGACCAGGCCCATCACCATGAGCGAGAAGTACTCGGCGGCGCCGAACTCCAGGGCCCACTGGCCGACCAGCGGCCCGAAGAACGCGACGACGATCGTGGAGATGATCCCGGCCACGAACGAGGAAAGCGCCGCGACGGCGAGCGCCGGCCCCGCCCGGCCCTGGCGCGCCATCTGGTAGCCGTCGATCGCGGTGACCGCCGAGGAGACCTCGCCCGGCATGTTCACCAGGATGGCCGTCGTGGAGCCGCCGTACTGCGCGCCGTAGAAGATCCCCGCCAGCATGATGAGCGAGCTGACGGGATCCAGGCCGAAGGTGATCGGCAGCAGCATGGCGATGGTGACCAGCGGCCCCACGCCGGGCAGCACGCCGATCAGCGTGCCGAGGAAGACGCCCAGGAAGCAGTAGGCGAAGTTCTTGAGCGAGAGCGCGACGCTGAAGCCCAGCGCGAGGTGGGAGAGGACGTCGTGCACGGCGCTAGCTCCCGAATTCCCAGGCGAACAGGGGGTAGGGAAGGCCCAGCCCCCAGACGAAGATCGCCACCGCGAGCAGGCACAGCACGACGGTGAGGAGCAGCGCCTCTCTCCAGCGGAACTCCGGCCCGGCGTACGCGCTCACCAGGACCAGCACGGCGAGCGAGGGCACGAGGCCGACGCGCTCCATGAGCCAGCCGAAGGCCACCATCGACACGGTGACCACGGTGAGCGCGAACCAGCCCCACCGGCCCGGCACCGCCTCGGCCCTGCGCAGCCCCCGCAGGAAGATCACGGCGCCGAAGCCCATGAGCAGCACGCCCAGCACGCGGGGGAAGTAGCCCGGCCCCATCTGCTGCACGCTGCCGAAGGGGTAGGCGAGCGCCACGGTGAAGCCCGCGGCGCCGATCGCGGCGAAGAGCAGCCCCGCGAGCACGTCGCGGTTGCCCAGCAGGCCCGGCTTCATGGTCTCGGCTCGGGAAGCGGCCGTCGCCTACTTCTTGATGCCGTTTTCCTTGACGACGACGGCCCACTTCTCCGCGTCGCTCTTGATGAGCGCGGCGAAGGCGGCGGGCCCGACGTCGACCTTCCCGTTCAGGCGCGCCTCGACCTCGGGCGCGTCGAGCACCTTGGCGATCTCCTTGTCGAGGCGGGCGACGATGGCCTCGGGCGTGCCGGCCGGGGCCGCGACGCCGAACCACGTGATCGCCTCGAACCCGGGGTAGCCCGACTCGGCCACGGTCGGCACGTCCGGCCAGTGCGGCGAGCGCTTGAGCGAGGTGACGGCCAGCGCGCGCAGCTGTCCCGACTTCACCGGCGCCAGCGCCGACTCGATGGAGGCCATGAAGAACGAGGCGCGGCCGCTGATCACGTCGGGCAGCGCCTGGGCGGTGCCCTTGTAAGGCACGTGGGTGTACTTGATGCCCGCGACCTTCTGGAAGTAGGTGCCGGTGAGGTGCGCCACCGTCGCGTTGCCCGGGGAGGCGAAGAGGAGCTTGCCGGGATTCGCCTTGGCCGCGGCGACGAGGTCGGCCAGCGTCTTGAAGGGCGAATTGGCGCTCACGACGATCACCGTCGGGATGGAGGCCACGAGACGGATCGGCGTGAAGTTCTTGACGGGGTCGTAGGGCAGCGCCGACATGACGGAAGGCGCGATCGACAGGTTGCTCGTCTGCGCCATCACCAGCGTGTACCCGTCGGGCTTGGCCTTGGCGGCTGCGTCCAGGCCCACGGTCCCGCCCGCGCCGGCCTTGTTCTCCACGACGACCTTCCAGCCGAGGGTGGAATTGAGCTTGTCGGTGACGATGCGGCTCAGGACGTCGGTGCCGCCGCCCGGGGGAAAGGGAACGATGAAGCGGATGGGCTTGTCCGGGTAGTCCGCCTGCGCCTGGGCGAGGCCCGGGACGGTGGCGAGGGCGAGCGTGGCGGCGACGGCGGCGAGCGTGACGCGGCGGTTCATGGTGACTCCTCCTGAGGGTGGGTGTTCGCCCTGCCCGGGCTGCGCACCGGGTCGGCTGTTGTGCCGGACATCATGGGAGTCCCCACCCATCACGTCCATTTGATTATTTCTTATAATCCATAAACATGAATGATCAATTCGACCTGCGCGACCTGCGCTACTTCGAGGCGATCGCCGAGACGGGCCACCTCGGCCGCGCCGCGGCGAAGCTGCACCGCACGCAGCCCGCCCTCACGAACTGCGTGCGGCGCCTCGAGGCGGCGCTCGGCGCGGCGCTCTTCGAGCGCGTGGGGCGCGGCATCCGGCTCACGGCGGCCGGCGAGGCGCTCGCGCGGCGGGCGCGGCTGCTGCGCATCGCCGCGGACGATGCCGCCCGCGAGATCGCGGAAGTCGGGGAGGGCGTCGCGGGCCAGATCCGCATCGGGGTGCTGCCCACGCTCGCGCGCTTCCTCATGCCGCCGCTGTGCCGCGTGTTCCTGGCCGAGGCCCCCGGCGTGACCATCCGCACCAACATCGCGCAGAACGACGTCCTCGCGAGGCTCCTGGAGGCGGGGGAAGTCGACCTCATCCTCACCACCCCTGCGCGCGCGTCGCCGGAAGTCACCAGCCACCCCGTGCTGGAAGACGAGGCGGTGGTCATCGCGAGCCGCGCGCACCCGATCCTGCGCGGCAAGGCGCGGCTGCGCGACCTCCTCGACTACCGGTGGGTGCTCGCGCCGCCGGCGGTGGGCACGCGGCAGTGGCTCGAGCGCGTGTTCCAGGCCCGGGGGCTGGCGCGGCCCGTCGTCCAGATCGAGACGAACCTCATCCTGATGATGCCCTCGCTCATCCACCAGACGGAGCTGCTCACCTTCACCTCCCGCCGCCACGTGGGGCTGGACGACGCCGGCGGGGCGCTGCGCGAGGTGCGCCTGCGCGAGACGACGATGAAGCGGCAGTTCGCGGTGGCCTACCGGACGGGCGGCTACCTTTCGCCGGCCGCGCAGCGGCTGGTGACCCTCCTGCGACGCCAGGGCCGGCAACTCTTCTCCGCCGGGTAGGTGCGCCGGCGGCGTGGCACCGCTCACTTCACGAGCGTGAGCGGCGTCTCGACCAGGTGCAGCACCTTCATCGCCACCGAGCCCGTCACCAGGCTCGCCACCGTTCCGTGGCCGCGCGTGCCCATCACGACGAGGTCGGCGTTCTCCTCCTTCGCCACGCCCGCGATGACCGTCCCCGCCTCGCCCGTGAGCTGCAGCCGCTCGTGGGGTATCGCGCGCTCGTCGAGCAGCACACGCGAGGGCTCTATCGCGTCGTGACCGAGGCGCTCGTGGATCTGGTTCACCATCTCGGCCGTCACGTAGGCGGACACCTGCCACGCCATCACGGGCGGCTGGACGTTCAGCACGATGAGCCGCACGCCGGGCCGGCCGGCCAGCAGGTCGGCCACGAAGCGGGTCGCGCGCTGCGCACAGGGCGATCCGTCGACCGCCAGGAGCACCGTTTTCATTCGCGTCCTTCCCCGGGAGCGGCTGGACGCCTTCGCCCCCGACCCGGCCAGTAGAGCACGGCGCGCGCGGCGGGCGCTTCACCTGCGTCAATCGCGGTGCGATTCGCCGGCGACCGTGAGACTTCGGCCGTCTTGCGGTCCGGCCCGCGCCGGATCAGGCTGGAGACGACGCGCATTTCCCGACAGCCGGCGGGTCGCTGCCGGCGTCGTCCCGTTGCGGACGGCACCGCCGCGCGCCCGCCCCGAACCGGAGGCGAACATGACCTGGCCATTTCCCGACCGGATGCACGCCATGCCGCGGCGGTGGCTCGCGACGCTGATCCTGGGCGCCCTGCTGCTGGCGCCGTCCGCCGTCCTCGCGCAGGTCCAGGCGTGGACCAACCACGACGTCAACGTGCGCGCGGGGCCCGACCGCTCGTTCCCGCTGGTGACCTGGGTGCGTGCGGGCACGCCCGTCACCGTCGTGGGCTGCCTCGACGATCGCCGCTGGTGCGACGTCATCGCGGGAAACGTCCGCGGCTGGGCCTACGCCGGCTTTCTCGAGATGGAGGCGGAGGGCGCCCGCGTGGTCATCCGCGATTCGCGGCTGGAGATCGTGGTGCCCATCCTGTCCTTCGTGCTGCTGGACTACTGGGACCACTACTACCGCAGCGCTCCGTGGTGGTCCCGCCGCCACGACTGGGACGCGAGGCCGCACGTCTGGGTGAGGCCGCATCCTCCGGCCCGGCCGCCGTCCCGTCCCCCGACTGGCCACCCTTCGCCGCCGCACCGCCCGCCCGCCGCGAGGCCGCCGGAGTCGCACCCGAATCCGCCGCAGCGGCCACCCGGCGCGGCGCCGCATCCCCAGCGCCCGCCGGCATCGGGCGGCCCGTCCCGTCCGTCGCCGGGTTCGTCCTCGCCGGGCCACGGGCCGCGCAGCGACGGCCCGCGCGAATCGCCCCGCGGCGACCGCGGCCGCCAGGAGCGCAACGGGCCCGGTTCCTGACCCGGGCTACCAGTAGGCGAGCGCGCCCAGGTAGAGGTCCTCGAGGCCTTCCTCGGTCACCTCGCGCGGGGAGTTCGTGAGCAGGCGCTGCTGCGCCCACGCGCCCTTCGCGAGCGCGGGCACGTCCTCGCGGCCGTAGCCCACGCCGCCGATGCCGTTGGGAATGGCCGTGGCCTTCATCATCGCGATGAGCTGCCGGGCGACGACTTCGCCCGCATCGTCCTCGGTCGCCCCGCGCGTCTCGCCGCCCAGCCATCCCGCGGCGGCGATGTGCCGGTCGGGGCAGGCGCAGGCGGTGAACCGGAATACGGACGGCGCGTTCACCACCACGCTCATGCCGTGCGGCACGATCGGCTCGCCCTCCGGGTAGCCGGCCGGCCGGAAGTCGCGCACGAGGCCGGCGACGGAGTAGGCCATGCCGTGGGGCACGTGCACCCCGGAGTTGCCGAACGCGATGCCGGCGAGCGTGGCCGCGTACATGAGGTTGTCGCGCGCCTCGTGATCGGCGGCGTCGTTCACGCCGCGCTCGAGGTACTGCCCGAGGAGCTTGAGCGCCGCCTCGCAGCCGATGTCGCTCCACGGATTCGCTCCCTGGCTCATCGGCCGAAGCGATGGCTTGCCCGGCGCCGCGCGCCGCGTGTAGGGCCTCGCCGTGTACGACTCCAGCGCGTGCGAGAGGATGTCGAAGCCGCTCGCCGCCACCACGTTCCTCGGCAGCGAGTACGTCGTCGCGGGATCGATGAGCGCTCGCGCGGGGCGCAGGTGGCGCGAGGCGATCCCGGTCTTCACCTGCATCGAGAGCAGGTCGAAGATCGCGATGCCCGTGCACTCCGAGCCGGTGCCGCAGGTGGTGGGGCAGGCGATGTGCGGCTTGAGCGGACCCGGCACGGGCTTGCCCGCGCCGATGGGCGCGTTCACGTAGTCGAGGAAGGCGGCCGGGTGCGTCGCGTAGAGGTTCGCCGCCTTGCAGGTGTCCATGACGGAGCCGCCGCCCACCGAGACGTAGCCGTCGAACCGGCCCTCGGCCGCGAACCGCGCCGCCGCGAGGAAGGACTGGTCCGTGGGCTCCACGCGCGACTCGTCGAACACCGCCACGTCGATCCCGGCGGTGGCGAGCGAGGATCGCACGTCGGTCACGTACGGCAGCGTCGCCAGCGTCGCGTCGGTGAAGAGCGCCACTCGCGTCATGCCCAGGCCGCGGGCGTGCTCGCCGGCTTCCTTCAGGACGCCGTGCCCGAAGGTGATGCTGGCGACGTCGATGGCGAACGCCGACTCGTTGCCCTCTGCGAGCGCGTAGTAGTGGTGGCAGCATGCCATGGCGTCTCCCCCTCGCGTCCTTCGCGGCGAGTATAGCGGGGCCGGGCGTTACACTCGGCGCGGGCGTGACGGTGCGCGCACGGAGGACGGAAGATGAAGCTCACGGGAGAACAGCAGCTCGGCGTGCCGGTGGCGCGCGTGT
>JAKOWJ010000221.1 GCA_029781595.1 Pseudomonadota bacterium
AGGCGCCGCGGCCCAGGGGCTCGCGCGAGGTGGCGATGCTGGTGATCGTGGCCGGCGGGGAGGTCCTGCTGGAACGCCGACCGCCGGCCGGCGTGTGGGGCGGGCTGTGGAGCCTGCCGGAGGCGCCCGCCGGCGTCGACCCGGCGGCGTGGGTCGCGGAGAACGTCGGCCTTCGCGTTGCGCGCGTGGAGCCGCTGGCGCCGTTCACGCACGCCTTCACCCACTTCGTGCTTGGCGTCCGGCCCATCCTCGTGCGAGTGCGGCGGGAGCGGCGCGCGCGGACCGCCGCGGGCACGACCTGGCTCGCCCTCGCGGAAGCCGGCGGCGCGGCGCTGCCCGCGCCGGTGAAGCGGCTGCTCGCCTCGCTGGCGGCCGCTAGCCGATGAGGTTGCGCTCGCGCAGGAACCGGTGCAGGACCGCGAGCCGGGCGGCGGGGTCCGTGAGCTCGAGGAGCTTCTGCTTCGCGGCCAGGCGCAGCGGCAGGATCTCCGCGAGCCGGAATCCCACCCAGCTCGCGTCGTCGTAGCGGCCGGGCCCGGGAAATCGGGCCGGGCCCAGCGCCGCGATCACCTTGCGCACGAACTCCGCGCTCGCGGCGAGCTCCTCCGGCGGCGCGGCGGCCTCTTCCTCCTCGAAGCGCTCGATGTCGCCTTCGACGAGGCCGGAAGGCCGGGTGCGCGCCTCGAGGAGGCGGAACCGGCCGAGGCCCTCCGCCTCGACGCGCAGGACGCCCGCGGCCTGCATGTCGCACGCCGCGATCCGGGCGAGGCAGCCCACGGGCTCCGGCACCGCGGGCGCGCCGACCTCCTCGCCCTCGCGGATGAGGCACACGCCGAAGGCCGACTTCTCCCGCAGGCACGCGGTGGCCATGTCCATGTAGCGCGCCTCGAAGATCTTCAGGGGCAGGCGCATGCCGGGGAAGAGCACCGTGCCCAGCGGGAAGATCGGCACGGTCTCGCGCGGGCGGGGCCCCGCCGAGAGCAGGTTCAGGACCAGCACCGGTTCGCCCGCCTACTCCCGCCCGAGGTCGCGGTGGCGCACCAGCAGCGGGTGGTGCGGCCCGAGCCGCTCGGCCAGGCGCTCGACGAGGTAGACCGACCGGTGCCGCCCTCCCGTGCAGCCGATGGCCACCGTGAGCGCGGCGCGCCGGTCCAGGGCGAAGCGCGGCAGCCAGCGCTCGACGAAGCGCAGGATGTCCTCGAGCAGGAGCCCGGCCTCCGTCTCGCGCTCGAGGAACGCCGCCACCGCCTCGTCGCGCCCGGTGAGCGGGCGCAGCGCCGGGTCGTAGTGCGGGTTGGGCAGGAACCGCGCGTCGAAGACGAAGTCGGCGTCCAGCGGCAGCCCGCCCTTGAAGCCGAAGGACTCCAGGCACAGCACCAGGCGCCCGGGCTCGGTGACGAGCAGGTCGTGGATCCACCCGCGCAGCTGCACGGGCGTGAGCGAGCTGGTGTCGAGGCGGTGGCCGAGCTCGGCGATGGGCGCGAGCAGCGTGCGCTCCGTCGCGATGGCCTCCTCGAGCGTGCGGCCCTCGCCCGCGAGCGGGTGCGGCCGGCGCGTCTCCGAGAAGCGCCGCACCAGGCTCGCGTCGCTCGCGTCGAGGAAGATGAGGCGCACTTCCGTGCCGCTCGCGCGCAGCTCCTCCACCACGCTCGGCAGGATGGCGATTGTGTCGGCGCTGCGGGCATCGGCGCTCACGGCCACGCGCGGCTCGTCGCGGGAGGTGACGAAGGCGACGAGGTCGCGGATGAGGGCGGGCGGCAGGTTGTCGACGCAGAAGTAGCCCGAGTCCTCCAGCGCCTTGAGCGCCACGCTCTTGCCCGAGCCCGAGACGCCGCTGACCAGCGTGAGCCGCATCAGGCGCCCCGCGACTCCGGGTCGTCGCCGCCCTCGGCGCGCATCGCGGCCGCCTGCCGCGCGATGAAGTCGCGCGTGGAGTCGATGCCGCGCGTCATGAGGATGTGGTTGCGCACCGCCGCCTCCACCAGCACCGCGAGGTTGCGGCCCGGCGCCACGGTGAGCGTGACCGTCGGGACCTCCACGCCGAGCACGGTCTTGGTGCCCGAGCGCGTGGCGAGGCGCTCGCGCTCCTCGTACTGGCCGCCGGCCGGGAACTCCAGGTGCACGATGAGCCGCAGCGCCTTGCGCGGCCGCACGGCCGTCTCGCCGAAGATGGAGCGGATGTTGAGCACGCCCAGGCCCCGCACCTCGAGGAAGTCGCGCAGCATCGGCGGGCAGCGCCCCTGCACGGTCTCCGGCCCGATCTGCTGCAGCTCGACGACGTCGTCGGCCACCAGCCCGTGCCCGCGCGAGATGAGCTCCAGGGCGAGCTCGCTCTTGCCGATGGACGACTCGCCCGTGATGAGCACCCCGATCTCCAGCACGTCGAGGAAGACGCCGTGCAGCGAGGTGATCTCGCCCAGCTCGCCCTGCAGGTACGGGCGCAGCACGTTGATCACCTGCTGGCTCGTCTCGCGCGCCGCGAGCAGGGGGATGGCCGAGCGGGTGGCCGCGCGCTCCAGGGCCGTGGGCACGGGCAGGCCGTCGCCGACGACGATGCACAGCGTCTCGCCGCCGGCCAGCTGCTCGAGCGCCTCGGCGCGGGCCGCCTCGCCCATGCGCTCCAGGTACTCCAGCTCGCTCGCGCCCAGCACCTGCACGATGAGCGGGTGGATGAGGTTCAGGTGCCCGATGAGCCCCAGGCCGGGCCGCGAGAGCATCGCGTTGGTGAGCTCGCGCTGGCCGCCCGAGGCGCCCGCCACCCAGGCGAGCCCCAGGCGCTCTCGCCGGTCCTCAAAGAGCCGCTGGATGCTGAGGCGCGGCATACGGCGACCACTGCGTGAGCAGGCGATGGGCCGCGTCGGCGTCGTCGGCGGCGAGGAGCTGCTCGCGCAGCTCGCGGTCGCTGAACATCTGGGCGAGGTCGGACAGCAGCTCCAGGTGCTGCTCGGTCGCGTGCTCCGGCACGAGCATGGCGAGCACCAGGCGCACCGGCAGCCCGTCCGGGGATTCGAAGGGGATGGGGGCGCGCGTGCGGACGAACGCGCACAGCGTTTCCTTCAGGTTCTTGAGCCGGCCGTGGGGGATGGCCACGCCGTAGCCCAGTCCCGTCGAGCCGAGCTTCTCGCGGTCGAAGAGGCTGTCGAAGACGCGGGCGCGCGGGATCTGCCGGGAATTCTCGAACAGCAGGCCGATCTGCTCGAAGAGGCGCTTCTTGCTGCCCACGTCGAGGTCGAGGGAGACGTGGGCCAGGGGGAGCAGGGGGGCGAGCCGGTTCATCGGGCGGATCCTCGCGGACGCTTCCAGCGGCTCAGTCGCCCGCACGCTTGATCCCGCCGCCATGGCGGTTCTCCTGGAACTTTTCCTTGTGCCTGATGATCTGCCGGTCGAGCTTGTCGACGAGCCCGTCGATCGCGGCGTACATGTCCGCGTCGTGCACGGCGACGTGGATGTCCTTGCCCGACAGGTGCACGGTGGCCTCGATCGTCTGGTCGAGCTTCTGCACCGACATGATGACGCTCACGTCGATGACCTGCTCGAAGTGCCGGTTGATGCGCTCGAGCTTCGTGAGGACGTAGTCGCGGATCGAAGGGGTGATCTCCACGTGGTGCCCGGTGAGCTGGAGGTTCATCGCGGCCTTCCTTTCGTTTCGTTCAGATGGACTTTCTCATGTTCGCGGGCTGGATGTGCATGGCCTCGCGGTACTTCGCCACCGTCCGGCGCGCGACCTGGATGCCCTGCTGCGCCAGGATGTCCGAGATGCGGTGGTCCGACAGGGGCTTGCGGCCGTCCTCGGCGGCCACGAGCTGCTTGATGAGGGCGCGGATGGCCGTCGAGGAGCAGGCCCCGCCCGTGTCCGTGGCCACGTGGCTGCCGAAGAAGTACTTGAGCTCGAAGATGCCGCGCGTGGTCAGCATGTACTTCTGCGTGGTCACCCGCGAGATCGTCGACTCGTGCAGCCCCACCGCCTCGGCGATCTCGCGCAGCACGAGCGGGCGCATGGCGACCTCGCCGTGCTCGAAGAAGTTGCGCTGGCGGTCGACGATGGCCTGCGTCACGCGCAGGATCGTGTCGAAGCGCTGCTGCACGTTCTTGATGAGCCAGCGGGCCTCCTGCAGCTGGCCGGAGAGGTTGCGCCCGCCGTTGTCGCGGGAGGCCTGCAGCAGGTCCGCGTACATCTTGTTGATGCGAAGGCGCGGCATCGCGTCGCGGTTGAGCTGCGCGAGCCAGCGGCCGCCCAGCTTGCGCACCGTGACGTCGGGCACCACGTAGCGCACGTCGCCCTCGCTCCACGCTCGGCCGGGCTTGGGATCGAGCGTGAGCACCAGCGCGCGGATCTCGCGCAGCTCGTCCTCCGAGACGCCCAGCGCGCGCCGCAGCCGCGCGAAGTCGCGGGAGGCGAGCAGGTCCAGGTGGTGCGTGACCAGCGCGAGCGCCTTGTCGCGGTGGGGCGTGGCCGGGTCCAGCGCGCGCAGCTGCAGCGCGAGGCACTCCGACAGGTCGCGCGCGCCGACGCCGGCCGGCTCGAGGTTCTGCACCTGGCGCAGGGCGATCCCGACCTCCTCGATCTCAAGGTCGTCGATCTCGGCCGCGCCCGTGGCGTGAAGCTCGTCGAGGCTCGCGCCCAGGTAGCCGTCGCCGTCCAGGTGCGCGATCACCAGCAGCGCCAGGCGCTTGTCGCGCTCGCTCAGGGCGGTGAGCTGGAGCTGGCGGATGAGGGCCTCCTGCAACGTGGGCTCGGCCGCCGCGATCTGGGTGAAGTCGTCCCGGTCCTCGTCCGTGCGCCGCGCGCCCGCGCCGGACTCCTCGCCGAAGGTGATGGCGTCCTCGTGGGACGGGGTCGCCTCGCCCTCCGCCTCGGCCGGCGACTCGCCGCCCGCGACCGGCGGCGGGGCCGGCTCGTCGCCGGCGAGATCGGCGCGTTCCAGGAGCGGGTTCTCGGCGAGGTAGCGCTCCAGCTCCTGGTTGAGCTCGACGGTCGACAGCTGCAGGAGCCGGATGGACTGCTGCACCTGGGGAGTGAGCGTGAGGTGCTGGGATAGCTTGAGCTGGAGGCTGTGCTTCATGTCGAAAGCCGCGGGGCGGAGCGCGGGACCGCTAGAGGCGGAAATTCTCCCCGAGATAGACCTTCCGGACGGCTTCATTGTAGATGATTTCCTCGGGCTTCCCGAAGGCGAGGACCGACCCCTGGTTGATGATGTAGGCGTGGTCGCAGATGCCCAGCGTCTCGCGCACGTTGTGGTCGGTGATGAGCACGCCTATGCCGCGCTCCTTGAGGAAACGGATGATCTGCTGGATGTCGAGCACGGCGATGGGGTCCACGCCGGCGAAGGGCTCGTCCAGGAGGATGAAGCGGGGATTGGTGGCGAGCGCGCGCGCGATCTCCACGCGCCGGCGCTCGCCGCCCGAGAGCGAGACCGAGGGGCTCGCGCGCAGGTGCCCGATGTGCAGGTCCTCCAGCAGGTTCTCCAGGCGGGCCTCGCGCTCGTCGGCCGCGAGGCCCTGCAGCTCGAGCACGGCCTCGATGTTCTGCGCCACGTCCAGGCGCCGGAAGATGGAGGCCTCCTGCGGCAGGTACGACAGGCCCAGGCGCGAGCGGCGGTAGATGGGCAGGTGCGTGACGTCCTGGCCGTCGAGCCGGACGCTTCCCTGGTCGATCGGCACGAGCCCCAGGATCATGTAGAAGCAGGTCGTCTTGCCGGCGCCGTTGGGCCCGAGCAGGCCCACCACCTCTCCGCTCTGCACCGTGAGCGAGACGTCGGAGACGACGGTGCGCTTCTTGTAGCGCTTCATGAGCGCCTCGGCGCGCAGCACCGAGGGCCGGGGTTCGCTGCTCACGAGGGCGAGGTGCTGGGGCGAGGCGCTCGCGCTCACGGCCGGCTCCCGGCGGGCGGCCCCGGGTCGGTCTTGAGCGGGACGGGCGGGGCGGCGGGCGCGGGCGCGCCCTCCGCGCCCTTCTTCTGCGGGATGATCGTCGCCTTCACGCGCGAGCCCTCCGCGGCGGGCTTGCCCGGCGGCGCGCCGCGGACCTCGAAGAAGTCCTTCGCGCGGTCGTAGGAGATGAAGTCGCCGGCGAGCTCGCCCTGCGGGCCCTTCAGGCGCGCGCCGCCGTACAGGCGCAGCATCTCGTCGCGGTCGTCGAACTCGGCGCGCTGCGCCGAGCCGTCGATCCACTCGTCGACGAGGTCGCGCTTCTGCCGGAAGGTGACGGGCGAGCCCGTCGCGACGTAGGTGCGGAAGCCCTGCGGGTCCTCGCGGACGACGATGCGCGAGGAGGTGATGCGCATCGTGCCCTGCGTCACCACCACGTTGCCGTCGTACACGGCCTCCTTCCTCGCGTCGTCGGCCGTGAGGCGGTCGGCGAGGACCTGGATCTCCTTGTCGCGGTCCGCGCGCTCGGCGAGCGCGGGCGCCGCGCCGGCCAGCAGGACGGCCGCGGCGATCGCGAGGACGAAGGCAGAAGGGCGAAGGGGGTGTGCGCGCATCAGCGGCGGGGCTTGTAGGTGGCGCGCACGTGGTCGAGCCGCAGGGCGCGCGTCCGGTTGTTCATCTCGAATCCCGTTGCCTCGACCCGCGCCTCGGGGTTCACGAGCACCACCGGGCTCGTCGTGCGGGCCACGCCGGCGTCGGGAAGGACCAGCAGCCGGTCGGTGGTGAGGCGGGAGGCGCCCAGCTTGTCGTCGGCCTCGCGCGTCACGACCACGCTGCCCTCGAACCAGACCTTGTCGCCGCCCTCGAGCAGCCGGCCCTTTCGCGAGGCGATCGTCACGCGGGGCTGGCGGGGCTCGAACGCCTCGAAGTCGAGCTTGTCGAGCAGTGCCGAGTCGTCGTCCGGGTAATGTACCATCTTGCGCGCCACGAGGGTGTAGAGGGTCTTGCCGTCGTCGCCCAGCTTGCGGGCGCTGAAGTTCTCGACGATGAGGTCCGGGTCGTGGCGCTTGCGGGCGTCGCCGCGGTCGGCGTCCGGCTGCACGAGCTGGTTCAGCCACCAGGTGAGCGCGACCAGCAGCCCGAGGACGCCCAGCGGCAGCCACGACGATGGCCGCAGCACGCTAGCTCCGCGCCCCGTGGCGCCCGGCCGCGCCTTCCCAGGTGCCCTGCGCCCGCATCACGAACTCGCAGAACTCGCGCACGGCCCCGGCGCCGCCGGCCGCGCCCGTGACCAGGTGCGCCTCGGCCTTCACCTCGGCCACCGCGTTGGCCACCGCCACCGCCAGGCCGCAGCGGCGCAGCACCGGCAGGTCCGGAAGGTCGTCGCCCACGAACGCGCACTGCGAGGCGTCCAGGCCCAGCGAGGCCGCGAGCCGCTCGAAGTGCGCGAGCTTGTCGTCCACGCCGAGGATCACGTGCGCCAGGCCGAGCTCGCTCGCGCGTGCGGCGGCGGCGCCGGACCGGCGGCCCGACAGGAGCCCCGTGGCCACGCCGGAGGCGGCGAGCATCTTCAGGCCGTGGCCGTCGAGGATGTGGAAGGCCTTCATCGCCTCGCCGTCGGGCCCGTACCAGAGCCGCCCGTCGGTGAGCACGCCGTCGACGTCGAACAGCGCGAGGCGGACGCCGCGGGCGCGTTCACGGGCGTCGGCCATGGCGGGCCCTAGATGACGCCGGCCCGCAGCAGGTCGTCGACGTGCAGCGCGCCGACGAGGCGCCCGTCGTCGTCGACGACGAGCAGTCGCCCGCTCACGTGGTGCGCCTGCATCACCTGCGCGGCCTCCGCGGCCAGGCGCCCGGGGCCGATGGCGCGCGGCTGGCGCGTCATCACGTCGGCGACCTTCAGGCCCCGGATGTCCTCGTGGCGCTCGAGCGCGCGGCGCAGGTCGCCGTCGGTGAACAGGCCCGCGACGCGCCCCTCGGCGTCGACGATGGCGGTCATGCCCAGGCCCTTCTGGCTCATCTCGAGGATGGCCTCCTTGAGCGTCGCGTCCGCGCCCACGCGCGGCAGCCGGTCGCCGGAGTGCATGAGGTCCGACACGTGCAGCAGCAGCCGCCGGCCGAGCGAGCCGCCGGGGTGGTGCAGGGCGTAGTCGTCCTCGCCGAAGCCGCGCCGCTCCAGCAGCGCCACGGCGAGCGCGTCGCCCAGCGCCAGCGTGGCGGTGGTGCTGGCGGTGGGCGCGAGGTTCATGGGACAGGCCTCCTTCTCCACCGCGGCGTCGAGGTGCACGTCGGCCTCGGCGGCGAGCGTGGACCGCGGCCGGCCGGTGATGGCCACGACGCGCGCGCCGCGCCGCTTGATGAGCGGCAGCACGCGCAGCAGCTCGTCGGTCTCGCCGGAGTTGGAGATGGCCACCACCACGTCGCCCGCGGCGATCATGCCGAGGTCGCCGTGGCTCGCCTCGCCCGGGTGCATGAAGTAGGCCGGCGTGCCGGTGGAGGCGAGCGTCGAGGCGATCTTTCGGCCGACGTGCCCCGACTTGCCCATTCCCGTGACCACCACGCGCCCGGGGGCGCCGACGATCATCTCGACCGCGGCGACGAAGGCCTCGCCCAGGCGATCGGTGAGCGCGGCGACGGCGCGCGCCTCGGTCTCGAGCACCTCCCGCGCGAGCGCGAGGACGCGCGCCGCGTCGGGCGTGCCGCGGGGATGGTGGAGATTTGTCACGGGGCAAAGTATAAAGGGATTGCCTCACCCCCGCCGCCGCCGCCACGATGCACGAAGCCCTGCCCGTCGCCCTCATCCTGCTCGGCTCCGCGGTCGCGGTCGTCGTGCTCTTCCGTCGCCTGTCGATGCCGGCGATCCTGGGCTACCTGCTCGTGGGCGCGGCCATCGGGCCGGGGGTGCTGGGCCTGGTGGCGGCCACCGAGGACAAGCGCTATCTCGCCGAGTTCGGCGTGGTCTTCCTCATGTTCTCGGTGGGCCTGGAATTCAGCCTGCCGCAGCTCATGGCGATGCGGCGCACGGTGTTCGGCTTCGGCGGCGCGCAGGTCGCGCTCACCATGGCCCTGGCCGCCGCCGTGGCCCTGGCCACGGGCGCCTCGTGGAAGACCGGGCTCATCGTCGGCGGGGTGCTCGCGATGTCCTCGACCGCCATCGTCTCCAAGACGCTCTCGGAGCGCGCGCAGCTGCACACGCCCGCCGGCCGCCAGATCATGGGCGTGCTGCTCTTCCAGGACCTCGCGGTGATCCCGCTGCTCGTGCTCATCCCGGCGCTCGCGCTGCCGGCCGAGGCGCTGGCGGGCGCCATCGGCGTGGCCCTCCTGAAGGCCGCCGTGGTGCTCGCGGTCGTGCTCTTCGTCGGGCAGCGCCTCATGTGCCCGCTCTTCCACCTGGTGGCCACGCAGAAGTCGAGCGAGCTCTTCGTGCTCTTCGTGCTGCTGGTCACGCTGGGGCTCGCGTGGGTGACCGAGCTCGCGGGCCTGTCGCTCGCGCTGGGGGCCTTCCTCGCCGGGATGCTCATCTCCGAGACCGAGTACCGCTATCAGGTCGAGGACTACATCAAGCCGTTCCGGGACGTGCTGCTCGGCTTCTTCTTCGTGACCATCGGCATGCTCCTGGACCCGCGCGCCGTCGCGGCGCACGGCGTGCAGGTGGCCCTCGTCCTCGTGGCGCTCCTGGCGGTGAAGTTCGCGCTGATCCTCGCGCTCGCCCGCGCGGCGGGCAACGAGAAGCCGACGGCGCTGCGCTGCGCGCTCGCGCTCGCGCCGGCCGGCGAGTTCGGCTTCGTGCTGCTCTCGCTCGCCGGCCGCGAGGGCGCGCTGGAGCCGGCCACGCTCCAGGTGGTGCTGGCGGGGGCCCTCCTGTCGATGCTCGTCACGCCCGTGCTCCTCGCCAACACCGAGCGCATCGTCCTCTACTTCGTCGAGAGCGAGTGGACGCAGCGGGCCATGGCGCTGCACCAGCTCGCCGTGAAGACGATGTCCACGCAGGGGCACGTCATCGTGTGCGGCTACGGGCGCAGCGGCCAGGCCCTCGCCCGCTTCCTCGAGCGGGAGGGCGTGTCGGTCGTCGCGCTGGACGCGGATCCGGAACGCGTGCGGCAGGCCGCGGCCGCCGGCGACTCGGTCGTCTTCGGCGACGCCGCGCGCCGCGAGGTGCTGGCCGCCGCGGCGCTGTCGCGGGCGATGGCCGTGGTGGTGAGCTTCGCCGACACCGCCAAGGCGCTCACCATCCTCGCCCACGTGCGCGAGATGCGGCCGGAACTGCCCGTGATCGTGCGCACCTGGGACGACACCGACGTGGGTCGCCTTCGCGAGGCGGGCGCGGCCGAGATCGTCGCGGAGGTGGTGGAGGGCTCGCTCATGCTCGCCACGCAGACCATGATGCTGCTGGGCGTGCCGCTCAACCGGGTGCTGCGGCGCCTGCGCGACGTGCGCGCGGAGCGCTACCACCTGATGAGCGGGTTCTTCCCCGGCGCGACGGACGCGGAGGGCGAGGCCGACGCGACGCAGCCGCGGCTGCGCTCGGTGATGGTGGGCCCCAGCGCCGCGTGCGTCGGGCGCACGCTCGAGAGCCTGAACCTGGAGGCCATGGAAGTCACCGCGACGGCCGTGCGCCGCCAGGGCGTGCGCGAGACCAATCCCTCGCCCGGCATGCGCCTTCGCGCGAACGACATCGTGGTGCTGCTGGGCTCGCAGGAGGCCCTGGCGAAGGCCGAGATCCGGATGCTGCAGGGCTAGCCGCGGCGGAAAGGAAAACGGCCCGCGCGCGGCGGGCCGTCCATGCCGGGGCGCCGGCGCGTCAGAACACGTAGCAGACCGTGTAGGACGTGGCGTCGTCGACCAGGTTCGTGGCGATGCCGGCGGTGCCGAGGCGCGCGCCCATCGCGACGGCGCGCATCGAGCCGCCGGCGGTGTTGCCGTCGTCCATCTGCGTGTCGAGCTGCTTCACGAACTTGCCCAGGATGCCCTCGGAGCAGATCTGGTAGGTGCCGCTCATGCCGCTGATCTGCAGCTGCGCGTTGGTGGCGCTGCTCAGGCCCAGGCGCCCGCCCACGCCGTTCTTCGGGTAGTAGTCGGGGTCCGCGACGACCGTCGGCCCGGCCGCGAGGTTGGCCATGCGCACGTGCTGCCAGAAGAGCACGGACTCGTCGGTGCCCGTCGTGGAATTCCAGTTGCCGTCGATGACGCCGTTGCCGATGTTGGCCGCGTTGGCGTTGGTGGCCGCGGGCGGGCCGGCCATGTGCGTCGAGGCGGCCGCGTCGTCGCCCGGCAGGGCCTTGAACTTGTCCTGGTAGGCGTAGATGAACGTCGGGATGGTGCGGAAGTCGTTCGCGAGGTTCTTCACCTTGGCGCTGTTGATCAGTTCCTGGCCCTTGAGGATGCCCCCGAGGAGCAGGCCGATGATCACGAGCACGATCGCGATTTCGACGAGCGTGAAGCCGGATTGCTGCGATTTCATGGTGATTCTCCGTTTCTCGATTCGGGGGAGGCTAGAAGCCCAGGAGCCCGGCGACCGCGCGCGAATGCTCCAGCATCCGCACGACGAGGCCGAGGACGAGGCCGGTGCCCAGCAGGGTGATGGCGATGTCCTGTGCGTTCAGGTTCGGCGTCTTCATGGTGGTCTCCTGGTTCGTCTGTGCACCCTGGCTAATGCAACCGGTGTGCCAAGTCTATTATAGTATTGTTTTTAAACGAAAAAGACGAAAATCGACCCGGCGGCCGGCTTGCGAAGGGGCTCGCGGGTGTCGAGAATCCGGACACAGCCTGTCCGCCCGTTCGACTTCCGGACAGGCCGCCACCCTTCTCCGGGCCCCGGGCCGCCAGCGTCCCACCTGTGCGATTATCCGCAGCGAAGGCCCTTCCCGCTCCCGTGTCCGCCACCCCGCTTTCCTCCACCCGCCTCGGCGGATTCCTCCTGCGATCGCGCCGCTGGGTGGTGCTCGCCATGCTGCTCGCGCTGCACGAGTCGCTGGTGACGGACCCGGGCGGCAATTTCCAGCGCATCTGGCTCCTGGTGCACTTCGGGCTGTTCCTCATGTGGCAGCCCTTCTTCGAGACCGACCAGGAGCTGGGGCGCCTGGCGGTGGCGCTGCTCATCGCCATCACGGGCGCGATCCTGTACTTCCTGCCCGGCTGGCTCATCGCGGCGTGGATGTGCGTGCTCATGGGCATCCTGGGCGGCAAGGTCTTCACGGCGAGCGCCACGCAGCGCGGGCGCTTCTACCTGGTGGCCTTCTTCTACCTCGCGGCGATGGTGCTGCTGTGGGCGGTGCCCCGCCTCGTCCTGCGCGACGCCTCGACGCCCGACGTGGTGACGGCGATCGTGAACGCGGCGCTGCCGCTGGCGCTGGTCGCGCTCGCCTTCCTGCCGTTCGATCCCGCCGAGGACGACACGCGGCAGGTGTTCGACTTCTTCTACGCGGTGCTCGTCTTCCAGCTCGTGGTGGTGCTGGCGCTGGGCTCGATCGCGCTCATGCGCTACACCGACGGGGGCTACTACCGCGCCGCGGGCCTCACGGTGATCGGCTTCGCCGGCACGCTCTTCGTGCTCGCGGTGTTCTGGGGCCCGCGCGAGGGCTTCGGGGGCCTGAGGACGTACCTGTCGCGCTACCTCCTGTCCGTGGGCATGCCCTTCGAGGTCTGGGTGCGGCGCGTGGCCGAGCTCGCCGAGCGCGAGCCCGACCCCGAGCGCTTCCTGGGAGAGGCGCTGGCGCTCGCCTCCAACCTGCCGTGGGTGCGCGGCGGCGCGTGGCGCACGGCCGACGGCCACGGCGAGTTCGGGCGCAAGTCCGAGGAGGTGGTGCAGTTCTCCTTCCACGGGCTCGAGCTCACCTTCCACACCGGCATCGCCCTCTCGCCCGCGCTCTTCCTGCACATGCGCCTGCTGGCGCAGGTGGTGGGCGAGTTCCACGAGAGCAAGCGGCGCGAGTCGGTGATCCGCCGCAACGCCTACCTGCAGGCCGTGCACGAGACGGGCGCGCGGCTCACGCACGACGTGAAGAACCTGCTGCAGTCGCTGTTCGCGCTCACCTCGGCCGCGCCGCGGGAGGGGGCCATGGACGCGGCCTACGCCAACCTGCTGCAGCGCCAGCTTCCGCAGCTCACGCGCCGGCTGCAGTCCACGCTGGACCAGCTGCGCTCGCCGCAGGTGGAGGTGCGCGATGCGCTGCGGCCCATCCGCGCGTGGTGGGCCGACGTGGAGCGGCGCTTCGCGGGCGGCGAACTCGGCCTCGAGGCGTGCATCGAGGGCGAGGCCGTGCTGCCCGCCAGCGTGTTCGACGCGTTCCTGGAGAACTGCGTGGGCAACGCGCGCGGCAAGGGGGCCGGCGGCGCCCCGATGAAGGCGAGGCTCACGGCCTGCGAGGGCCACGTCGTCCTCGAGTTCGAGAACGCGGGCGAGCCCGTGCCCGCCGGCATCGCGCGCAGCCTCTTCCGCGAGCCCATCGCCGAGCCGGGCCGGGAGGGGCTGGGCATCGGCCTCTACCAGGTGGCGAGGCTCGCCGCGCAGTCCGGCTACGTCGCCGAGCTGGCGCGCAACGAGCCGGGGCACGTGGTCTTCCGCCTGCGGCCCTACTGAGCCAGGCGTCACGGCAGCCGGCCGGCCGCCACGAGCCGGCTCGCGAGGATCGCGAGCGGCGCCCAGGTGACCAGGTCGTCGAACGCCTCCGCGCCTCCCGTGGCGGGATCCCGGGAGACGAACACCGCGTCGCCGTCGACGTTGCGCGCCTCGTCGGTGCCGGGCGCCGGCGTGCGGGCGGCGTTGGCGCCGGCGGAAAGCACGACGAAGACGGCCCGGCGGGTGAGCTGCCGGTCCGCCGTCCCGCATCCGGTGGCGGTGGCGGCGTCCCCGCGGTTGCACACCACCAGGAACGTGCGCGTGTCCGCGAGGGCCGCGAGCGTGGCCTGCTGCGCGCCGTTGGCCCGCGTGAAGGGGTTGGCGACGCCGTTCACGCGGTGGCCGTCCCCGAACACGGCGTAGCGCACCCGGTGCCCGCGTCCGTCCCAGCCATCCGGCGCGAAGCCCTCGGCGTCGAGCGGCGAGAGGCCCAGGGTCGCGGCCGGCAGGAAGCCGCCGTGGAAGTCGGCGCAGCCGCCGTCGGCCGCATCCGAGCCGGGCGCGAAGCGCTCCTCGCCGCGGCTGTCCGCCGTCGCGGGACAGGGCAGCCGGCCGTGCGCGGTCGCGAATCCCAGCAGGGCCTCGCGCGCCTCGTCGAGGCGCTCGCGCGCCAGGGCCGTGCGCCGCTGCTCGAGCTGGGCGGCCAGCGGCACCGCCAGCCCGGACAGGAGGATGGTGACGACCAGCATCGCCAGCATGACTTCGAGCAGCGTGAAGGCCCCGGCCTTCGCCGGCGCGGCGGCGGCGGCGCTCACGGCCCGGCCACCACCACGTCGTTGCGGTCGCGCGCCCGGCGCGTGG
>JAKOWJ010000230.1 GCA_029781595.1 Pseudomonadota bacterium
GGGTGTGCGCGTGCTCGATATCGGCACAGGCGCCGGCTTCCCCGGAATGGTGCTGAAGATACACGCCCCGGAGACGCCGCTCACCCTCCTCGATAGCACGCGCAAGAAGCTCGACTTCCTGGAGCACTTGGCGAAGGCGCTGGGTCTCTCCGGCGTGGAGACGCTGCACGCCCGCGCCGAGGATGCCGGGCGCGACCGGCGCTACCGCGAGCGGTTTGACCTGGTGACGGCGCGCGCCGTGGCTGAGTTGCGCGTGCTCCTGGAGCTGTGCCTCCCCTTTGTGCGCGTCGGCGGCCTCTTCCTCGCCATGAAAGGACCCCGCGGAGATGAGGAAGTGGGGCCCGCGAAGCGCGCTCTCTCCTTGCTGGGCGGGGAGATCGAGCGCGTGATTCCCTTCTCGCTCCCCTTCGGGGCCGGCGAGCGTCGCCTCATCCTGGTGCGCAAGCGCCGGCCAACGCCCGCAGCCTATCCGCGCAAGGCCGGCACGCCCTCGCGCGCGCCACTCTAGCGTGCGCCTGGGGTTATCCCAGCGCGCGCTCTCGTGGCTCGGGGGCGCGCCAATAGCCGAGGATGGCCAGTCCTGCCAGGATGGCGCCGGCAACGAAGACCGCGTGGTAGCCAGCCGTCTGCGCCAGGCCGCCTGCGAGGAGCGGGGCAAGCGCGCTTGCCGGCATCGTGCAGGACGAATGGACAGCCACGTAGGCGGGTGCTTTCGCGCCCGGGCCATACTCCAGGATGATATTCGCTACGGCAAATCCCATCCCAGGCGAGGCGGCGGCGTTTAGCGCGAAAACCAGGTAGAACCACCCTAGCGAGGGCGCGAGCAGCGCGACGAGCAGGCCCATCCCGGCGAGGATCGCGGAGCCCAGAACGACCCGGCGGTTGCCCGTGCGGTCGGCGAGCCAGCCCCAGGCAGGCGCGGTCACCACCGTAGTGGCGGTGAGCACCGCCGTAAACCGGGCCACATCGGCGGCGGTGGCTCCCAGGTGGTCGATGGCGTGGACGGTGTAGAAGGCAGGCGCGGCCCCGG
>JAKOWJ010000259.1 GCA_029781595.1 Pseudomonadota bacterium
GCTGGCTCGACAAGTCGCTGCCCTGGCGGCGCGCGCGCGGCGCGTGGCTGGACAACGTGGTGCTCGTCTCGCCCTCGCGCGAGTACCTGGCGGCGCTGCCGCACGGCCGGCTCCCGGACCGCGGCGACTTCCGGCGCTTCGAGCGCGACTGGGACGGGCGCGTCGCGTTCTGGCAGCGGGCCGTCGCCGAGAGCGCGCGGCTGGGAGAGGCCTTCCTCGAGTTCGCCCGGCGGCCCGACCCCGCGATCGTCAAGCCGCTCTAGCGCGGCGCCTCAGTCGAGCGAGAGGCCGATGGCGCGCCCGACGCGCGCCCACTTCGCCGTCTCCTCCCGCACCACGCGCGCGGCCTCCTCCGGCGGGGAGCCCACGGGGTCGATCCACTGCCGGTCCCAGAGCGAAGCCTTGAGCGCCGGCGAGCGGATGAGGCGCGCGAGCTCCGCGTGCAGGCGCGCCACCGCCTCGGGGGGCGTGCGCGCCGGCGCGACGATGGCCATCCACACCGGCGCCTCGAAGCCGGGGTAGCCCGACTCGGCCACCGTCGGCACGTCCGGCAGCAGCGGCGAGCGCCGCGCGCCGGCCTGCGCCAACACGCGAAGGCGCCCGGAGCCCACGTGCGGCAGCAGCGCCGTGGGGTTGAGCGACAGGAGCTGCACGTCGCCCGCGAGCAGCGCCGCCACGGCCGGCGCGCCGCCGTTGTACGGCACGTGCACGAGGTCGAGGCCCGCGGCGGCCGCCAGGGCCTGCATCGACAGCTGCGAGACGCTGCCCTTGCCGACGCTCGCGAAGTTGTAGCGCCCGGGCGCCGCCTTCACGCGCGCCACCGCCTCGGCCAGCGTCGCGGCGCCCAGCGAGGTGCTCACCGCGACGAGGCTGGGCGCGGTGCCCACGAGCGTCACGAACGCGAAGTCGCGGCCCACGTCGTAGGGGAGCGAGCGCGAGAGCGCCGGGCTCACCGCCAGCGGGCCGTTGGTGCCCACCAGCAGCGTGTGGCCGTCGGGCGCGCTCCTCGCCACCGCTTCCGCCGCGAGGTTGCCGCCCGCGCCGGGGCGGTTCTCCACGACCACGGGCTGACCGAGCGCCTGGCCGAGCGGGCCGGCGAGCGTGCGCGCGACCACGTCGGGCTGCCCGCCCGGCGCGAAGGGCACCACCAGTCGCACGGCGCGCGTGGGCTGCCACTCGGCGCCGGCGAAAGGGGCCGCGAGGGCGAGCGCCGCGGCGAGCAGGACCGCCCGCATGGCCGTCAGTAGTTGAGCACCGGCGCGAGCCAGCGCTCGCACGCCGCGAGGTCCATGCCCTTGCGGTGCGCGTAGTCGGCCACCTGGTCGCGCTCGACCTTGCCGATGGCGAAGTAGCGCGCCTCGGGGTGGGCGATGTAGTACCCGCTCACGGCCGCCGCCGGCGTCATCGCGAAGGAGTCCGTGAGGCCGATGCCCGCGTTGGCCACGGCGTCCAGCAGGCGGAAGAGCGTCTCCTTCTCCGTGTGGTCCGGGCAGGCCGGGTAGCCCGGCGCCGGGCGGATGCCGGCGTACTTCTCGGCGACCAGCTCGTCGTTCGTGAGCGCCTCGCCCGCGGCGTAGCCCCAGAACTCCGTGCGCACGCGCTGGTGCAGGTGCTCGGCGAAGGCCTCCGCGAGGCGGTCCGCCAGGGCCTTGAGCAGGATCGCCGAGAAGTCGTCGTTCGCCGCCTCGAACTGCGCGAGCTTCGCCTCGATGCCCAGGCCCGCCGTCACCGCGAAGGCGCCCACGAAATCCGCGACGCCCGACTCGCGCGGCGCGACGAAATCGGCCAGGCACAGGTTCGGGTTGCCCGCGGGCTTCTCGTTCTGCTGCCGCAGGTTGCGCCAGGTGGCGAGCACGTGCTCGCGCGAGGCGTCCGCGTAGATCTCCACGTCGTCACCCACCGCGTTGGCGGGCCACAGGCCGTACACGCCGCTCGCGGTGAGCCACCGGCCCTTCACGAGGCGATCGAGCATGGCGAGGCCGTCGCGGTGCACGTTTCGCGCCGCCTCGCCCACCACCGGGTCGTCGAGGATGGCGGGGTACTTGCCCACCAGGTCCCAGGCCTGGAAGAAGGGCGCCCAGTCGATGAAGGGCACGAGCCTTTCGAGCGGGTAGCCCTTGAGCGCCACCACGCCCGTGCGCCGCGGGGCCACCGGCCGGTAGGCGGCCCAGTCGACGCGCGCGCCGTTGGCGCGGGCGGCCGCCAGGGGCACGGACTGCTGGCCCGTCTTGCGCGCATGCGCGTCGCGCACCTTGAGGTAGTCCTCGCGCACCTGGCTCACGAAGGCCTCGCGCCCCTCTTCGCTCGCGAGATGGGTGGCCACGCCCACGGCGCGCGAGGCGTCCGGCACCCACACCGTGGGGCCCGAGTAGTTCGGCTCGATCTTCACCGCCGTGTGCGTGCGCGAGGTGGTCGCGCCCCCGATGAGCAGCGGCAGGCGCATCCCCAGGCGCTCCATCTCGCGCGCCACGTGCGCCATCTCCTCCAGCGAGGGCGTGATGAGGCCCGACAGGCCCACCATGTCCGCGCCCTCCTTCACGGCCGTCTCGAGGATGCGCTCGGCGGGCACCATCACGCCCAGGTCGATCACCTCGAAGTTGTTGCACTGGAGCACCACGCCCACGATGTTCTTGCCGATGTCGTGCACGTCGCCCTTGACGGTGGCCATGACCACCTTGCCCTTGGCCTTCGCGTCCGCCGCGCCCGTCAGGCGCTTCTCCTCCTCGATGAAGGGCACGAGGTGCGCCACCGCCTGCTTCATGACGCGCGCGCTCTTCACGACCTGGGGCAGGAACATCTTGCCGGCGCCGAAGAGGTCGCCCACGACGTTCATGCCGTCCATGAGCGGGCCCTCGATCACCTGGATGGGCCGCGCGCACTTGCGCCTCGCCTCCTCCGTGTCCTCCACGATCCACTGCGTGATGCCCTTCACGAGGGCGTGCGACAGGCGCTGCTCGACGGGCGCCTGCCGCCAGGCGAGGTCCTCGGCGGCGTCGCGCCTCTGGCCCTTGAAGGTCTCGGCGAAGGCGACGAGGCGCTCGGTCGCGTCGGGCCGGCGGTCGAAGATCACGTCCTCCACGCGCTCGAGCAGCTCCTTCGGGATCTCCTCGTACACGCCGAGCTGGCCCGCGTTGACGATGCCCATCGTCATGCCCGCCTTCGCCGCGTGGTAGAGGAAGGCCGTGTGCATCGCCTCGCGCACCGGCTCGTTGCCGCGGAAGGAGAAGGAGAGGTTGGACACGCCCCCGGAGGTGCTCGCGTGCGGCAGGTGGCGGTGGATCCACGCCACCGCCTCCAGGTAGTCCAGGCCGTAGCGGTCGTGCTCCTCGATGCCCGTGGCGACCGCGAAGATGTTGGGGTCGAAGATGACGTCCTCGGGCGGGAAGCCGACCTCGTCCACGAGCAGCCGGTAGCAGCGCTCGCAGATGGCGGTCTTCCTCGCGAGCGTGTCCGCCTGCCCCTTCTCGTCGAAGGCCATGACGATGACGGCCGCCCCGTAGCGCCGCGCCAGGCGCGCGTGGCGCAGGAACTCGGCCTCGCCCTCCTTGAGCGAGATGGAGTTCACCACGCACTTGCCCTGCACGCACTTCAGGCCCGCCTCGATCACGCTCCACTTGGAGCTGTCGATCATCACCGGCACGCGCGCGATGTCGGGCTCGGCGGCGACCAGGTTCAGGAACCGCGTCATGGCCGCGACCGAGTCGAGCATGGCCTCGTCCATGTTGACGTCGATCACCTGCGCGCCGTTCTCCACCTGCTGGCGCGCGACCGTGAGGGCCTCGGGGAAGTCGCCCGCCAGCACCAATCGCGCGAAGGCCTTGGAGCCCGTCACGTTGGTGCGCTCGCCCACGTTCACGAAGAGCGAGTCGGGGCCCACGTTGAGCGGCTCCAGGCCCGAAAGGCGCAGGCGCGGCTCGGGCTTCGGCGCCCGGCGCGGCGCGTAGGGCGCCACCGTCTCGGCGATGGCCTTGATGTGCGCGGGCGTCGTGCCGCAGCACCCGCCCGTGATGTTGAGCCAGCCCGCGGCGGCCCACTCGCGGATGAAGCCCGCCGTCTGCGCGGGCAGCTCGTCGTACTCGGCCATCGCGTTGGGCAGGCCCGCGTTGGGGTGGGCCGAGACGAGGCAGTCGGCGATGCGCGCGAGCTCCTCCACGTGCGGGCGCAGCTGCTGCGCGCCCAGGGCGCAGTTGAAGCCGATGGAAAGCGGCCGCGCGTGCCGCACCGAGTTCCAGAACGCCTCGGGCGTCTGCCCCGAGAGCGTGCGGCCGGAGGCGTCCGTGATCGTGCCGGAGATCATCACCGGCAGGCGCTCGCCCGTGGCCTCGAAGTGCTCGTCGATGGCGAAGAGGGCCGCCTTGGCGTTGAGCGTGTCGAAGACGGTCTCGACGAGCAGGATGTCCGCGCCGCCCTCCACCAGCCCGCGCACCGCCTCGAGGTAGGCGTCCTTCACCTGGTCGAAGGTGACGGCCCGGAAGCCCGGGTCGTTCACGTCCGGCGAGAGCGAGAGCGTGCGGTTCATGGGGCCCAGCACGCCGGCCACGAACCGGGGCCGGCCGGGCGCGCGCGCGGCGAACTCGTCGGCCACGGCGCGGGCGAGGCGCGCGCCCTCGCGGTTCAACTCGCCGACGATGGCCTCCAGCCCGTAGTCGGCCTGCGAGATCGAGGTCGAGTTGAAGGTGTTGGTCTCGAGGATGTCCGCGCCGGCCTCCAGGTACTGGGCGTGGATGTCCCGGATCACCTGCGGGCGCGTGAGGGTGAGCAGGTCGTTGTTGCCGCGCAGGTCCTTCGGGTGCGCCGCGAAGCGCTCGCCGCGGTACTGGGCCTCCGTCAGGCGGTGGCGCTGCACCATGGTGCCCATGGCCCCGTCGAGGACGAGGATGCGCTGCGCGAGGGCGTCGTGCAGCGCCTTCAGGCGGGCGGGGCGGGCGGCGGGGGCGGTGTCCATGGCGGTCGTCGTGTCCGGAAACGAAAAGACCCGTCAGCGGGGGCGACGGGTCTTCGGGCCGGTCGCTTTAGCTGGATTTGTTGAGCGCCCGCAAGCTGTGGGATCAAATCGGCGCTTGAGGCGGCATTCTACACCAGCCGCGGGGGCTTGAAATCGCCCGGCGCGGGCTCCATCTGCCGGCCATCCAGGTCCCCGGGAGGAAAGCCCATGTCCGAAGCCACCGCCGCCGCGCCCGAGACGCGCGGCTTCCAGGCCGAGGTGAAGCAGCTGCTGCACCTCATGATCCACTCGCTGTACTCCAACCGCGAGATCTTCCTTCGCGAGCTGGTCTCCAACGCCTCGGACGCCTGCGACAAGCTGCGCTTCGAGGCGCTCTCGGACCCGAAGCTGCTCGAGGAGGACGCCGCCCTCGCCATCCGCGTGGACTACGACCGCGAGGCGCGCACCGTCACCGTGGCCGACAACGGCGTGGGCATGAGCCACGACGAGGCCGTGGCGAACCTGGGCACCATCGCCAAGAGCGGCACGCGCGAGTTCTTCGCGAGCCTCACGGGCGACCAGCAGAAGGACGCGCACCTCATCGGCCAGTTCGGCGTGGGCTTCTACTCCTCGTTCATCGTCGCGGACCGCGTCACCGTGCTCACGCGCCGCGCGGGGCTGCCGGCCGCCGAGGGCGTGTGCTGGGAGTCCGACGGCGGCGGCGAGTACTCGGTGCGCAGGGTCGAGCGCGCCGCCCGCGGCACCGAGATCACGCTGCACCTGCGCGAGGGCCAGGAGGACCTGCTGGACGGCACGCGCCTGCGCACGATCCTGCGCCGCTACTCCGACCACATCCTGCAGCCCATCCGCATGCCGAAGGAGGAGTGGAAGGACGGCGCCAGCGCGAAGACGGCCGGGGAGGAGACGGTCAACCAGGCCTCCGCGCTCTGGGCGCGGCCCAAGTCCGGCATCACCGAGGAGGAGTACAAGGCCTTCTACAAGCACGTGGGCCACGACTTCGAGGATCCGCTCGCCTGGGCGCACGCGAAGGTGGAAGGCCGCCAGGAGTACACGCAGCTGCTGTACATCCCCTCCCGCGCGCCCTTCGACCTGTGGGACCGCCACGCGCGCCACGGCGTGAAGCTCTACGTGCGGCGCGTGTTCATCATGGACGACGCCGAGCAGCTCCTGCCCGCGTACCTGCGCTTCGTGCGCGGCGTGGTGGACTCCAACGACCTGCCCCTGAACGTCTCGCGCGAGATCCTGCAGGAGTCGAAGGACATCGAGGCCATCCGCGCCGGCTGCGCCAAGCGCGTGCTGGGCCTGCTGGAGGGCCTCGCCCAGAACGAGAAGGAAAAGTACGCCGCGTTCTGGCAGGCCTTCGGGCGCGTGCTCAAGGAAGGCGTGGGCGAGGACGCCGCCAACCGCGAGAAGGTGGCGGGCCTGCTGCGCTTCGCCTCCACGCACGCCGACACCGCCGAGGAGACGGTCCCGCTCGCCGACTACGTGGCGCGCATGAAGGAGGGGCAGGCCGCGATCTACTACGTCACCGCCGACACCTTCAACGCCGCCCGCAACAGCCCGCACCTGGAGGTGTTCCGCAAGAAGGGCATCGAGGTGCTGCTGCTCTCCGACCGCGTGGACGAGTGGGTGGTGAGCCACCTGCACGAGTTCGCCGGCAAGCCCCTGGAGAGCGTGGCGCGCGGCGGCCTGGACCTGGGAGGCCTGGAGGACGAGGCCGAGAAGAAGGCGCTGGAGGCCGAGGCGGGCGAGCTCAAGGACCTGCTCGGGCGCATCAAGGCGAGCCTCGGCGAGCGCGTGAAGGACGTGCGCGTGACCCACCGGCTCACCGAGTCGCCGGCGTGCCTGGTGGCCGACGAGCACGACGTCACCGCCAACCTCGCGCGCCTGCTCAAGGCCGCCGGGCAGAGCGTGCCCGGGGCGAAGCCCATCCTCGAGGTGAACCCCCGGCACCCCGTGGTCGAGCGCCTGAAGGGCGAGCAGGCGCGCTTCGACGACTGGGCCAGCGTGCTCTTCGACCAGGCCCTGCTGGCCGAGGGCGGGAGCCTGGACGACCCGGCCGCCTTCGTGCGGCGCGTCAACGGCCTCATGCTGGACCTGGGCGGCGGCGCCTCGCGCATCGTGCTGCCGGGCCAGGGCTGAAGCCGCCCCGCCGGGGGGCGCTTGACGCCCCTCAACCCCCCCGGCGCCCCCTTGCCCCATGATGGCGCCCATCCCCCCCTTGCCGGAGAAGCCTCCCATGAAGATCCGCGCCCTCGCCGCCGCCCTCGCGCTCGCCGGCGCCGCCCTCGCCGCCCAGGCCATGCCCGGGGCGGCGGGCCTTTCCGTCTACAAGGGCGAGGTCCTCGAGACCCGCGACGTGGAGAGCTACACGTACCTGCGCCTGAAGACCGCCGAGGGCGAGCTGTGGGCCGCCGTGCCCACCGCCACGGTGAAGAAGGGCGCGAAGGTGACCATCGGCGACGCGATGGTGATGACCAACTTCGAGAGCCGCACGCTCAAGCGCAAGTTCGACCGCATCGTCTTCGGCTCGCTCGCCGACGCCTCCGGCAAGGTGCCCGCGCGCGCCGGCGCCATGGGCGGCATGGGCGGCGCGGCCGGCATGGGATCGATGGGCTCCGCCCACGGTGCCGCGGCCGTCTCCCCGGTGCCCATCGCGAAGATCGCCAAGGCCGCCGGCCCCGACGGGCGCCTGGTCGCCGAGGTGGTGAAGGGCAAGGCCTCGCTCAAGGACAGGACGGTCCTGGTGCGCGCGCAGGTCGTGAAGGTGAACTCGGGCATCATGGGCAAGAACTGGGTGCACCTGCAGGACGGCTCCGGCTCGGCGGCCGACGGCACCAACGACATCCTCGTCACCACGCAGGACAAGGTGGCGGTGGGCGACGTGGTCGACGCCCGCGGCACGGTGCGCACCGACGTGAACCTGGGCTCGGGCTACGCCTACGCCGTGCTCATCGACAACGCGGCCCTGAAGAAATAGCCGGGCGCGCCGATCGCGCGATGAGGTCCCTCGCCGCCCTGGCGGCCGCGCTCGCCTTCTCGGCCGGCGCCCTGGCCGCCGGTCCGGTTCCCGAGGTGCCGGTGGGCGG
Source organism: Pseudomonadota bacterium (assembly GCA_029781595.1). Lineage (GTDB taxonomy): Bacteria > Pseudomonadota > Gammaproteobacteria > Burkholderiales > Usitatibacteraceae > FEB-7. The sequence goes on from JAKOWJ010000259.1 coordinate 8,035, forward strand.
GACGCTTCGCGACGTGCCGCTCTACGGCCTCACCCTCGACTACCGCAAGCTCTCGGACTTCCGCGGCAAGCCCCTCGTGATCAACGTGTGGGCCAGCTGGTGCGGCCCGTGCCGCGCCGAGATGGGCTCGCTCGATCGCCTGGCGCGCCGATTCAACGGGCGGGCCTTCCACGTCATCGGCATCTCCACCGACGACTACGCGGAGAAGGCACAGGCCTTCATCGTCGGCACGGGCGTGTCGTTCGACAACTACATCGACCGGGGTCTCGTGCTCGAGGCGATGCTCGGCGCGAGCCGCATCCCCCTCACGGTGCTGGTGGACGCCAACGGGAAGGTGCTGGCCAAGGACTACGGCGCGCGCCAGTGGGACGAGCCGGCCAACCTCGCCTACCTCGCGAAGACCCTGGGCGTGCGCCTCCCGGACGCCCCCGCCCGCCCCAAGAATCGGTAACGCCGGCAGGCCGCGACGGGCGCATGATGGCCCGCATGAGCCCCCTGGCCCGTCCCGCCCGCGCCCTTCTCGCCGCCCTCGCCTGCGCCCTCGCGGCCGGCTGCGCCGTGGCGCCCCCGGCGGCGGGCCCCGGGCCGTTCCTCGCCGACGCCCTCTTCGCCCCGCCCGCCGAGCGGCCGGACCCGGCCGCGGTCTTCGCGGTGGACGAGCCCATGCGCCGCTACCTCGCCACCCACATCCCGGAGGCGGGCGGCAAGGACCGCCAGCGCGCCCTGGTGCAGGCCCTGCGCGCCGACGGGAGCCTTCGCCTGGAGTACGACGCGGCCATGACGCGCAACGCGCGCGAGGCGTTCTCGGCGCGCACGGGCAACTGCCTCTCGCTCGTCATCATGACGGCCGCGCTCGCGCGCGAGATGGGCATCGGCGTGCACTACCAGAGCGTGTACGTGGACGAGACCTGGACGCGCCGCGGCGACCTCTACTTCTCCGTGGGGCACGTGAACCTCACGCTGGGGCGCCGGCCGCCGCACCTGGGCACGCGCATCGACGACGGCGAGCCGCTCATGGTGGATTTCCTCCCGCCGCCGGACCTGAAGGGCCTGAACTGGCGCACGGTGGAGGAGAAAAC
>JAKOWJ010000262.1 GCA_029781595.1 Pseudomonadota bacterium
GCCGGCAGCGCGCAGGCATCCGTGGAGCCGTTCGCGGTGTCGCCGCTGCGCCACCTGCGCGCGAAGCTGCAGGGCGTGGACCTCGCGGCGTTCGTCGCGGCTCCGCACACGAAGCTCGCGCTGGACGCGGACCTCGCGCCCGCCGCCGGCGCGATGCTCGCAGGGCCGGTGCGCATCGAAAACGCGGAACCGGGGCCGCTCGACCGCGAGCGCCTGCCGGTGGCACGGCTCGCCGCGCGCCTGGCCATCGGCGCGGGAACGGTCGAGGCGAAGGACCTCGCGCTCGGCCTCGCCGGCGGCGGCACGGCCACGGGCGAGGCGCGCTGGGCCGCCGGACGCCTGGACGCGAAGCTCGCGGTGCGCGAGGCGGACCTGCTCGCGTGGCACACGGCGCTGCGATCCACCAAGCTCACCGGCGGCATCGAAGCGCGCGCCACCGCGGACGCGCAGGACTTCCAGGTGACGCTCGCCGACCCGCGCTTTGCCGTCGCGGGTCACGCACGGATCGCGCAGGGGCAGCTCACCGTGTCGGAGGCGCGCCTGTCGCGCGGCGAGGCGAAGGCGTCCTTCTCGGGTTCCCTCGCCCTGGCCGGCGCTCGCGAGTTCGCCGTGGCGGGCGAGGTGGCCAAGCTCGATCCGTCCGTCTTCGCCAAGGTGCCGGCGGGCGAGATCAACGCCAGCTTCTCCGCCAAGGGCACGCTCGCGGGCACGAGCGCCGCGCAGCTCGCGCTGCAGGTCGGGCGCAGCCGCTTCGCGGGGCTGCCGGCTCAGGGGCAGGCCGACCTCACGCTGGCCGGCGCGCGCATCACGCGCACGCAGGCCGATCTCGCCGTGGGCGAGACGAAGCTCGTGGCCAGGGGCGCGCTGGGCGTGGCGGGAGACGCGCTCGACCTCACGCTCTCCTCGCCCGACCTCGCGCCGCTGGGCAAGGCTTTCGGCCTCGCGCTCGGCGGCGCGGTGGATCTCGATGCGCGCGTGGCTGGCGCGTGGGACAGGCTCTCGGGGCGTGCCTCGCTCTCGGCGAGAAAGCTCGCGCTGCCCGGCGCGGTGCGGCTCGCCTCCGTGCAGGCCCGAGCGGAGCTGGGCGCGGGCGAAGGCGATCCGGCGCGCGTGAACCTGGACCTGCGCGGCCTCGCGCGGCCCGGGCTGCCGGAAGTCACCAGCGTCACCCTCGCGCTCGACGGCACGCGCTCGCGCCACCAGGCCAGGCTCGCGGTGGCGGTGGCCGGCGGCGACACGGCGCGCGCGCTCCTCGACGGGGGCGTCGTGGCGGCCGGCGGCGGCCTCGCGTGGCAGGGCAGGCTCGAATCACTCGACCTCGCCGGCCGCGCCGCCTTCGCGCTGTCGGCACCGGCCCCGCTCTTCGTGGCGGCCGATCGCGTGGAGCTGGGCGAGGCGGTGCTCGGCGGCGAGCCGGGGCAGGTGCGCCTGGCGCTCACGCGCTGGACGCCGCAGGGCCTCGTGCTCAAGGGCTCGTCCAACGCGGTGGTGGTGCGCACGATCCGCGACCTGCTGCAGCCGCAGGCGCCGCTGGGCTCCAACCTGCTGCTCGCGGCCGAGTGGGACGTGCGCGCGGGCGAGACGCTCGACGGCTCGGTGGTCGTGCATCGCGAACGCGGCGACGTGCGCCTGGGCGAGCCGCGGCAGGCGCTGGGGCTGGAAGAGCTGACCCTTCGCGCCGACGCGGCGGGCGGCGTGGTAAAGGCGAGCGTGGACATCCGCGGCCGCAACGCCGGCACCTGGCACGCCGAGGGCGAGGCCACGCTGCGGCGCGGCGAATCCGGCTGGGAGGTCTCGCCCGTGGCGCCGCTCTTGGGGCGCTTCGCGGTGGACGTGCCCGACCTCGCGTGGCTCGCGGCCTGGGTCGGGCCGGAAGCGCGCACGGGCGGCCGGCTTCGCGGCGAGGCGACGCTCGCGGGCACCTCGCGCGATCCGACCTGGCGCGGGCGGCTCGAGGCCACGGGCCTTGCGATCCGCGAGCCGACGCTGGGCGTGGACGTCGCGCAGGGCGACATCGCCATCGCGCTGCAGGACCGCGAGGCGCGCATCGAGCGCTTCACGCTCGCCGCGCCGTGGGATCCGCCGCCGGACGCGGTGCGCGCCCTGGCTTCCGCGCCGCGCCCGGCGCGCGGCACCGTCACCGCCGAGGGAGCCGTGGACCTCGCCACGCGCAAGGGCGAGGTGCGCCTGAAGGCCGCGGGCTATCCGCTCACGCGCCTGGCCACGCGCTTCCTCGCCGTCTCGGGCGACGGGCGCGTGACGATCGACGGGGCGACGACGACGGTGGCGGGCGACTTCCGTGCCGACGCGGGGTGGTTCGGCATCCCGGCGGAAGCGCCGCCGTCCCTGTCGGACGATGTGGTGGTGATCCGCGGCGAGCAGCCGGCGCAGGCGAAGGGCGGCGAGCGCTTCCGGCTGGACCTGCGCTTCGACCTCGGCGATCACCTGTACTTCCGCGGCCGCGGCCTCGCCACGCGCCTGGCGGGGTCGCTGCGCCTGGCGGGCGACGTCGGCGCGGGACTTCGCACCACCGGCACCATCCGCGCCGAGGGTGGCACCTACGACGCCTACGGACGCACGCTGGCCATCGAGCGTGGCGCGCTCAACTTCCAGGGGCCCGTGGACAACCCGGGCATCAACGTGCTGGCGCTGCGCAAGGGCCTGGCGGTGGAGGCCGGCGTGGAGGTGCTGGGCACGGTGGCGCGGCCGAGGGTGCGCCTGTATTCCTCGCCGGAAGTGCCGGACCCGGACAAGCTCGCCTGGCTCGTGCTCGGCCGCGGGCACGGCGACATCTCCGCGGGAGACGCCGCGACGCTGGTGGCGGCGGCCAATTCCCTGCTGGGCCGCGGCGCGCTGCCGGCCGCCAAGGTGTTCGGCGCGTTCGGCCTGGAGGACCTGCAGTTCGGCCAGGAGTCGTCGGGCGTGCTCGGCACGCTGCCGCAGAGCACGGTGGCCGGGCGCACGGGCAAGGCCTCCGCGACGGAGGTGGTGTCGGTGGGCAAGCGCCTCACGGACGAGCTGTACGTGTCGTACCGCCAGGGCCTGGCGGACGCGGAAGGCTCCCTTCGCATCGCCTACCAGTTCACGAAGAGCCTGGAACTCATCCTGCGGGCCGGCTTCCAGCCCGGCGCGGACGTGGTCTACCGCTTCTCGTTCCAGTGAACAGAGGTCGTTCGCGCCCGCAGTTCGGGGCTCAAGATCGCGAAAGACGGGCCGATACTGCAGTTGTCTTCGACGCGATCCGGACCGGGCAGATCAACCGGACCAACGCAGCGAAAAGGTTGCCGACCCACGAAGCCGCTGTTGTGCGCGCCCCATAGCCGGGTGTACCTGATGCGGAAGGAAGGCGACCACCCTGGAACGAAAGTTCGGGGGGCAGGCCCACCGGGTCATCGGAGACGGACAAGGGGTCAGACCCTTTTCCCGCGGCGAATCCCGCGAGGAAAGGGCCTGACCCCTTTTCTTTCCGGCCCCCGCGAAAATCGGGGACGTTCCCCGATTTTCGGCTATACGGCGGCGAGGGCGGCGACGACCTTTTCGCGGGCCTGCTGGGCGAGCGGCTGGATGTCCGCGCGGCCCGTGAGGGTGACCATGGTCTCGGGGTCGAGCACGGAGACGACCGTCTTGCCGTCCGCGGGGTTCTGGTAGACCGTCACGTTGCAGGGCAGCAGGAGCCCCACGTCGATCTCGCCCGTGAGCGCCTGGTGCGCGAGGTGCGGGTTGCAGGCGCCCAGGATCACGTACTTGGTGAAGTCCTTGTCGATCTTCTTCTTGAGCGTGGCCTTCACGTCGATCTCGGTGAGGATGCCGAAGCCCTGCTCCTTGAGCGTGGCGGTGACGCGCTCGACGGCCTGCTCGTAGCTGAGGTCGACGACGCGCGAATACCCGTACTTGCCCTTCTTGACGTCCGCCATGGCGGCCTCCTGCGTGAATATCAGTGAACGCTGATTTTAACCCGCGCCGGGCCTACGCCTCGCCCAGCGACCACAGCGCCGCGTGCCGCGCGTGGATGGCCGTGGTGTCGAACACCGGCACGGGCGAGTCGGCCGCGCCCACCAGGAGCGAGATCTCCGTGCAGCCGAGGATCACGCCCTGCGCGCCCGCTTCCGCCAGGCGCCGCAGCACGCGGCGGTAGGCCTCGCGCGATTCGTCCAGCACGCGGCCCAGGCACAGCTCCTCGTAGATGATGCCGTGCACGACGTCGCGGTCGGCCCGTTCCGGAATGACCACGTCCAGGCCGTGGCGTTCCCGAAGCCGGCCGCGGTAGAAGTCCTGCTCCATCGTGAAGCGCGTGCCGAGCAGGCCCACGCGCGCCAGGCCCGCCTCGCCGATGGCCGCGGCCGTCGCGTCGGCGATGTGCAGCAGGGGGATCGACACGGCGGCCTCGAGGGCACCGGCCACGAGGTGCATGGTGTTCGTGCAGAGCACGAGCCCCTCGGCGCCGGCCCGCTCCAGCGAGCGCGCGATTTCCGCGAGGTGCTGGCCGGCCGCGTCCCAACCGCCATCCCGCTGCATCACCTCGATGTCGTGGAAGTCCACGCTCGCCAGCACGAGCTTCGCGGAGTGCAGCCCGCCCAGGCGCTGAGCGACGGTCTCGTTGACGATGCGGTAGTAGGGAACGGTCGATTCCCAGCTCATGCCGCCGATGAGGCCGAGTGTCTTCATGGCGAAAGGCTACCGCGGATCGGCGCGCGCTGCCGTTACAATGGCGGCCCGCACGACCCGCCTTCCCCCGCTTCCCGATGACCGCCTCCGCAGCCGCCGACCCGCTTCCCCGCATCCTCCCGATCCTCGCCGCCGAACTCGCCGCCCGCCCCGCGCAGGTGGCCGCGGCCGTCGCGCTCCTCGACGAGGGCGCCACCGTGCCCTTCATCGCGCGCTACCGCAAGGAGGCCACCGGGAACCTCGACGACACGCAGCTTCGCCTGCTGGAAGAGCGCCTGGCGTACCTGCGCGAGCTGGAGCAGCGGCGCGCAGCCATCCTCGCCTCCGTCGCCGAGCAGGGAAAGCTCGACGAGGCGCTGCGCGGGGCGATCGAGTCCGCGACGACCAAGCAGGCGCTCGAGGACCTGTACCTGCCCTACAAGCCGAAGCGCCGCACCAAGGCGCAGGTCGCGCGCGAGGCGGGCCTCGAGCCGCTCGCGGACGCGCTGCTGGCCGACCCCACGCTCGTGCCCGAGGCCGAGGCGGCGAAGTACGTGAAGTCCGTCCCGGCCGCCGAGGGCGTGGAGGCCATCGACGTGCCCGACGCCAAGGCCGCGCTCGACGGCGCGCGCGACATCCTCGCCGAGCGCTTCGCCGAGACCGCGGGCCTGCTCGAGAAGCTGCGCGCGCGCCTGTGGGACCAGGGCTTCGTCTCCTCGAAGGTCGTCGCCGGCAAGGAGGCGGCCGAGGAGGAGAAGTTCCGCGACTACTACGAATACGCCGAGCCGATCCGCGCCGTGCCCTCGCACCGCGCCCTCGCGCTCCTGCGCGGCCGCACGGCGGGCGTGCTGGAGGTCGCGCTCACGCTGGGCGAGGCGCTGGAGGCCGCGGTGCCGCACCCGTGCGTGGCGATGGTCGCGGCGCACTTCGGCATCGAGGACCGCGCCCGTCCCGCCGACCGCTGGCTGCTGGAGGCGTGCCGCTGGACGTGGAAGGTGAAGCTCTCCTGGCATCTGTCCTCGGAGCTCCTCAATCGCCTGCGCGAGGCGGCCGAGGCCGAGGCCATCCGCATCTTCGGCCGCAACCTGCGCGAGCTGCTGCTGGCCGCGCCGGCCGGGCCGCGCACGGTGCTGGGCATCGACCCCGGCGTGCGCACGGGCTGCAAGGTGGCGGTGGTGGACGCGACGGGCAAGCTCGTGGAGACCGCCACGATCTACCCGCACGCGCCGCGCCACGACTGGGACGGCGCGCTCGCCACGCTGGCGCGCCTGGTCGCGCGCCACGGCGTCGAGTTGGTGGCCATCGGCAACGGCACCGCGAGCCGCGAGACGGACAAGCTGGCCGCGGAGCTCGTGAAGCATGCGGCGGCCGCCACGCCGCCCCGGGCCCTGGCCAAGATCGTGGTGAGCGAAGCGGGCGCCTCGGTGTACTCCGCCTCCGAGCTCGCCGCGCGCGAGTTCCCCGACCTCGACGTGAGCCTTCGCGGCGCGGTGTCCATCGCGCGGCGCCTGCAGGACCCGCTCGCCGAGCTGGTGAAGATCGACCCGAAGGCGATCGGCGTGGGCCAGTACCAGCACGACGTGAATCCCCACGGCCTCGCGCGCACGCTGGAGGCGACGGTGGAGGACTGCGTGAACGCCGTGGGCGTGGACGCGAACACGGCCTCGGCGGCGCTGCTCGCGCGCGTGGCCGGGCTCAACGCGACGCTCGCGCGCCACATCGTCGAGCACCGCGACGCCCACGGGCCCTTCGTGAGCCGCGAGCAGCTCAAGGCCGTGCCGCGCCTGGGCGCGAAGACCTTCGAGCAGGCGGCGGGGTTCCTGCGCATCGCCTCCAGCGAGCCGGGCGCCAACGCGCTCGACCGTTCCGCCGTGCACCCCGAGGCCTACCCGGTGGTCGAGCGCATCCTCGCGCGCCTGGGCAAGGGCATCGGCGAGGTGATGGGGCAGGGCGCGCTGCTGCAGGGCCTGGCGGCCGCCGACTTCACCGACGAGCGTTTCGGCGCGCCGACGGTGCGCGACATCCTCGCCGAGCTGGAGAAGCCCGGGCGCGATCCGCGGCCCGAGTTCCGCACCGCGGCCTTCCACGAGGGAATCGAGTCGCCCGCGGACCTGAAGCCCGGCATGGTGCTCGAGGGCGTGGTGACCAACGTCGCCGCCTTCGGCGCCTTCGTCGACGTGGGCGTGCACCAGGACGGCCTCGTGCACGTCTCGATGCTCGCGGACCGCTTCGTGAAGGATCCGCACGAGGTCGTGAAGCCCGGCCAGGTGGTGAAGGTGCGCGTGCTCGACGTGGACCTCAAGCGAAACCGCATCGCGCTCAGCATGCGCTCGGGCGACGGGCCGCGGGCGGGGGGAGGGCGAGAGGGCGGAAGGCCCGCGGGCGCGGACGATCGCCGCGCTCGCCGCGAGGCCCCGGCGCCGCAGGGCGCGATGGCGCTCGCGCTCGCGAAGCTCAAGCGCTAGGCGACGTGCCTTTCGTCTCGTTGACGGCACGCCATTCCCCCCACTAGCATCGACAAGTTCCCCCGCGGGCCGGCGCACGGCGGCAGTCGAGCGGCAGGAGCCGACACGACAACGAAAAGGCAGAAGACACCATGCGCATCCCCGACCGCGTCACCGGCCTTCTGCCCCGCGCCGCCGCCATCCTGGCCCTCCTCGCGAGCCTCGCTCCCGCCGCCGCCCTGGCGCAGTCCGCGGACCTGTCCGTCGTCAAGTCGTCGCCGCCCACCGTCGTGGCGGGCACGGACCTCACCTACACGATCACGGTGCTCAACGCGGGGCCGGACAACGCCGACAACGTGATGCTGCTCGACCCGCTGCCCGCGGGCACCACTTTCGTCTCGGGCACGCAGGATGCCGGCCCGCCGTTCGTCTGCTCGACGCCGCCCGTGGGCGCCGGCGGCCTCGTGAGCTGCAGCATCGTCTCGATGCCCTTCGGCGCCCCGGCGCAGTTCACGCTGACGGTCCACGTTCCGGCGGACACGCCCGACGGCACGGTCGGCGCCAACACGGCGAGCGTTTCCTCCACCACGGCCGACCCGGCGCCCGGCAACGAGAGCTCGACGGCCAACACCACCGTGGCCGCGCAGGCCGACGCGACGGCGACGCTGACCGCCGCGCCGACCGCGACCGCGGGGACGGACCTCTCCTACACCATCGTGGTGGCCAACAACGGGCCCAGCGATGCGCAGAACTTCGGCTGGCTCGATGCGCCGCCCGGCACCTTCCCCTTCGTGTCGCTCACGCAGGACACCGGGCCTGCCTTCGCCTGCGGGACGCCGGCCGTCGGGGTCGCCGGCAACGTGACCTGCGCGATCCCGGCGCTGCCGGCGGGTGCCTCGGCGCAGTTCACGCTGGTCGTGCACGTGCCGCCCGATACGGCGGACGGTTTCCTCGTCGCGGGCTCCATGGTGGTGAACACGACCACCACCGACCCCGCGCCCGGCAACATCTTCACCACGGCGCCGACGACCATCGCCGCCTCGGCCGACGTGGGGGTGACGAAGATCGCGCCGCCCTTCGTGCTGGCGGGCACGGACCTCTCCTACACCATCACGGTGAGCAACGCCGGGCCCAGCGACGCGCAGACGGCGAGCTTCTCCGACCCGCTGCCGGCGGGCACGACCTTCGTCTCGGGCTCCCAGGATTCCGGGCCGGCCTTCACCTGCACGACGCCCGCGGTGGGCGCCGGCGGCAGCGTCGACTGCTCGATCGCCACGCTTCCGGCGGGCGCCAGCGCGCAGTTCACGCTCACCGTGCACGTGCCCTCGAGCGTCCCGGATGGCACCGTGGGCGCCAACGCCGTCTTCCTCGGCACGGCGACGACGGACCCCAACCCGGGCAACAACGTCGCGATCGCCAACACCACGGTGGTCGCGGTGGCCGATCTCAAGGTGACGAAGTCCATCCCGCCCACCATCGTCGCGGGCGGCAACCTCCTCTACCCGATGGTGGTCACCAACCCCGGGCCCTCCGATGCGCAGTCGGTGACCTTCACCGATCCCCTGCCCCCGGGCACGACGTTCGCATCACTCAACCAGGCGGGCAGCCCCGCGTTCGCCTGCGCGACGCCGGCGGTGGGCGCCGGCGGCGTGGTGACCTGCACGGTGGCCACGCTCCCGGCCGGCGCCACGGTCTCCTTCGCGCTCGCCGCGAACGTGCCGGCGAGCACGCCGGCCGGCACGGTGATCGCCAACACCGCCACCGTGTCGGGGGCCACCGCCGAGGCCAACGCGGCCGACAACTCGGCCACGGCCACCACGACGGTGCTCGCCTCCGCCGACGTGTCGATCACGAAGACCGGGCCGGTCACGGCCAACGCCGGCAGCGACGTCACCTACACGATCGCGGTGGCCAACGCGGGCCCGAGCGACGCGCAGGCCGTGGGCTTCTCCGACCCGCTGCCCGCGGGATTCACCTTCGTCTCCGGCACGCAGGACACCGGCCCGGCCTTCGCCTGCACGACGCCGGCCGTGGGGGCGACGGGCACGGCGAGCTGCACCATCGCCGCGCTGGCGGCGGGCGCCTCGGCGAGCTTCACGCTGGTGGCGAACGTGCCGGCGGCCACGCCAAGCGGCCCGGTGATCAACACGGCGAGCGTCACCGCCACCACCACCGACCCGTCGCCGGCCAACAACTCGGCTTCCGCCACCACGACGGTGGCGGGCCAGGCGGACGTGGCCATCACCAAGTCGGGGCCGGCGGCCGTCACGCCGGGCAACGACGCCACGTACACGATCACGGTCGCCAACTCGGGGCCGGCCGCGGCCACCGCCGTCGCGTTCACGGACGTGCTGCCGGGCGCGACGACCTTCGTCTCGGGCTCGCAGGACTCGGGCCCCGCGTTCATCTGCACGACGCCGGCCGTGGGCGCGGGCGGCACGGTGGGCTGCTCCATCGCTTCCCTCCCCGCGGCGGCCTCCGCGAGCTTCACGCTCGTGATCCACGTGCCGCCGGCCGCCACGGGCACGCTCGCCAACACCGCCTCGGTGACGACGGCCTCGCCCGACCCGGTGCCAGGCAACGACTCCGCCACCGCCTCGGCGCCGGTGGCCGCCTCCGCCGACGTGTCGATCACGAAGACCTCGGCCGCGAGCGTCAACGCGGGCAGCACGCTCGCCTACACCGTCACGGTGGCCAACGCGGGCCCGAGCGATGCGCAGGCGGTGGCGTTCACGGACGCGCTGCCGGCCGGCACCACCTTCGCCTCCAATGCGCAGGGCACGGGCCCGGCCTTCGCCTGCACGACGCCCGCGGTGGGCGCCACCGGCACCGTGAGCTGCTCGGCCGCCACGCTGGCGGCGGGCGCATCGGCCACCTTCACGCTCGTGGTGAACGTGGATGCGGCGCTGGTCAACGGCACGGTGATCTCCAACACGGCCACGGTCTCCACGACCACCACCGATCCGGCCGCGGGCAACGACAGCGCGACCGCGGCGGCAACGGTCTCGGCCGGCATCAAGACCTACACGGCGCCGAGCGCCACGGGCTCCGGCTCGATCACCGCCACCTTCACCGGCGGCGGCGCGGCCTGCGCCTTCAACGTGGCGCAGTTCATCCCGGTGACGGGCCACCCGGCCTCGCCGCCGGCGGGCACCGCGCCGCCCGGGGTGAGCTTCCCGCATGGGCTCTTCGACTTCACCACGACGGGCTGCACGCCGGGCGCGACGCTGGACTTCACCATCACCTACCCGGCGCCGGTGACCGGCGACTACTGGAAGTACGGCCCGACCTCATCGCAGCCCGCGCCGCACTGGTACAAGCTGCCCGCCACCTTCGCCGGCAACGTGGTGACCTTCTCCATCACCGACGGCGGCCTGGGCGACGACGACCTGTCGATCAACGGCAACGTCATCGACCAGGGCGGCCCGGGCGTGCCGGGCGTGACCATCCCGACGCTCTCGGAGTGGATGCTGGCGGCGCTGGCGCTGCTGCTGCTCGCCACGGGCGTGCGGCGCGCCTCGCGCTCGCGGCGCCGCGCCTGATCGCGGGGCCCGCGCCTACGCGGGCCCCAGGTAGCGCAGGTGCGAGCCGCAGCGCTCGCGGCAATCGGAGGCGCCGAAGCCCGGCGCCACCACGGCGCCGCCGGCCGAGCGGTTGAGCGCGCACTCGGCGCGCCGCGACCGCCGCACGGACACCACGCGCGCTTGCGGCGTGGCCAGCAGGTAGTCGATGTGCCAGCGCAGCGTCTTGTCGCGGTGCAGGTGCCGGGCGATGCGCGCCTCGAATGCGCGACGTGCCGACCCCGTGTAGACGTAGCGGCCGGCCGGGAACGTGAAGACGCCCAGCCGCCCGACCGCCACGCGCCGCGCGCGCGGCAGCGCGATGAGCAGCTGGTAGCTCGTCGGCCCGCTCACCGCGCCCGCCGTGACAAGCGGGACCGTTGGCCCGACAATCGCTTCGCCATGGATTTCCGAGACCAGATCGTCCAGGACGCGCTGAAGCAGACCGTGCGCCCGTACCGGCCCGAGAAGACGCCGCGCGCGCGGGCGCGGCGCATCGCCATCGTGGTGCTGCTCACGATCGCCACGTGCGCGGGCTTCTGGACGATCCTCGCGGTCTCCACGCCGAAGGCGCCGCCACCCGCCCGGCCCAAGGCCGTGCCGGTGCAGCTCCTGCCCCCGTCGTCCGGAGAGGCCGCCCGCCGTCAGTAGCGCCGGTGGGACCTGTCGCCGCGCCGCTGGTCGTCGTGCTTCTCGATCGTGATGTGGCGGTCCAGGCGGTCCAGGTCCGCGTGCAGCACGTCGCGCTCGCGCGGGGAAAGGCGCCCGTCGTGGCGCATGCGCTCTTCCTTGCGCAGGATGCCGCGCAGCTCGCCGCGCAGGCGGTCGGCCTCGCGGCGGGTGAGCGAGCCCGAGCGCGCGCCCTGGTCGATGCGGCGCTCCATCTGGTGGACGCGCTCCGGGATGCTGCCGCCGCGGTCGGCGGCGACGGTGACGGGCAGCGTGAGGGCGACCAGCAGTGCGCCGGCGAGAACGGAGAGGCGGGTCTTCATGGGATCTCCTTTTTCGTGCGGTCCATTTTCCCGCATTCCATGGTGGCGGGGCCCGCCCGGGGCCGGTTGATTCAGGTCAACGGCCGCGGCGGGGCTCGCCGTGCTCGCGGGCCAGCGCCTCGCACAGCGCGGCCACGGTCTGGCGCAACCGTTCCGGTGCCCGAACCACGAACGGGAAGGGCAGGCGCATCAGCTCCCGCGCGTACCAGTCCAGCTCGTCGGCCGAGCCGCGCAGCAGCACGCCTTCCTCGCAGGCCTCGGTCTCGCCCACGGACGGCAGCAGCTCGCGGCGCGCGCGCGCGAGGTCGGTGCGAAGGAGCACCTCCACGGGGATGGCCCGCGGCAGGGTGGCCAGCGCCCGCGTGAGGTAGGCGCTCGCGTCGAACCCCTCGGGTCGGTCGAAGGGCCGGCCGGTGGCCTCGGCGTGCGCCACGCGGTCCAGGCGCAGCGTGCGAAGGCCCGCGCGCAGGTGGCAATGTCCCACGACGTACCAGCGTCCCGCGCGGAAGACCAGGCCGTAGACGTCGAAGTCGCGCGAGGTGAGGACGCCGTCGGCGGCCCGGTAGCGCAGGCTCGCCGTGCGCCGCACCTGCGCCGTTTCGCTCAGGGTGCGCAGCAGCTTCGCGTCGGCGTTGGCGCGCGCGTCTCCCGTCTGCAGGGCCACGCTCTCGCGCAGCGCCGAGATCGTGCGCCGCGGCGCCGAGGGCAGCACGCGGTCGAGCTTGCCCTGCACGCTCTCGATGGCGGGCGCGGCATCCGCCAGGCCCAGCCCGCGCGCGGCGATGAGGCCCAGCGAGAGGGCCTGCGCCTCCTCGTCCGTGAACATCATGGGCGGCAGCTTGAACCCGGGCACGATGCGGTAGCCGCCGTAGCGGCCCTGCTCGGTGGTGATGGGGATGCCCATGTCCTCGAGCGTGGCGATGTAGCGCCGCAGCGTGCGCCGGTCCACGCCCACGCGCGCGGCCAGCTCGGCGCCGCCGATCTGCGCCTGCGACTGCAGGATCTCGAGGACGGCGAGGACGCGGGTGGTGGGCTGGGACATAGCGCCACTTTACAGAGGAATTAGGGCGGAATCTGCCCTAGTTCCGGCGTAGGCTTCGCGCCATGGACAAGACCCGCCTCCGCCTGGCCCTCGCGCTTCTTCTCGCCGCCCTCGCGCTGGGCGGGTGCCAGCGCTATGCCGCGGCGGCGCAGGTCGCCACGGCGACGGCGCGAGGCTAGGTCTGCGCCCGCCGCGCGCAGGTCCAGTCCCCCGGCCCCGCGTCGCCCTTGGCGCGGTTGTTCTCCCACTGCAGCGGCTGCAGGTTCGCGAGCGAATCCGTGCCGCCGCGCGAAACGGGCCGGATGTGGTCCACCACCCAGCCCTTGCCGTACTCGACCGCGAGGCCGTACTGCTCGCGCGAGATCCACGCGCCGCAGGTGTCCTTGCGCATCGCCGCGGCGTCGGCGCCGCGCATCACGATGCCCTTGCGCCACACCGCCTCCACGACGGCCTCGTCGAAGGGCCGGCCCTTCGCGTCGGTGCCCGGCTCGCGGGGCGGGGTGGCCACGGGCGCCGGGCTACTTGCCGTAGTACTTCTTCACCGTCTCCCAGGCCACGCCCTGCAGGTAGGCCGCGAGATCGGCATCCAGCCCCGCCGTGTAGGACGCGCCCACGGGCGACTTGCCGCGCAGGGCCGCGTAGGTCGTGCACGCGCCGAGGTAGGTGCCCGCGAGCGTGGGGTGGCGCTTGTCCTTCTGGTAGAGCTCCAGGCCCTCGCGGCCGGCGATGGCGCGGGCGAAGGCGAGGCCCGCCGGGATGACGAGCGCGTCGTTGGCGTTGCCGGCGAGCGTGTAGGCCTCGGCGAGCTGCGCGGTCATCTCCGGCTTGTCCTTGTAGGCCCACGACATGAAGAACACCGGGCGCGCGCCGTAGGCGGTGATGAGGCCGGCGTCCTTCTTCGCGTATTCCTGGAAGGTGTCCTTGAGCTGCGGGTGGATGGGGCACTGGCTGCAGTCCATGACGATCACCGCGTCGTACTGCTTGCCCGGCGGGTTGAAGACGATCTTGTTGCCCGGCGCGAACGTGTACTTGCCGATGAGGCCGGGGCGCAGGTACGTCTCCAGGTCGTGCCAGTCGATGCCCGAGCCGCTCACCGTGACCGAGGTGCCGCGGAACTTCTCCTTGGGCTCGAGCGAGTGCGCGAGGCTGTTGTAGTGCCCGTGCATGCTGTTGTTGTAGTAGAAAAAGCTGTTGCCGACCCACAACAGCGAGTGCGGCGGCTCCCCGCCGGGCTCGGCGCGGATGGGCTTGGTCTCGGCCTGCACGGCCAGGGCGAGCGTCGAGAGCGCGAGGGTGAACAGCCAGGCCGCCAGCGGGCGGCGGGGCGCGAGGGTCTTCATGGGGGATGGACTCCGTTTGTCTTGGGGCGTGGGCGCCCGGCAGCGGATCCGCGGGGCGCGCCGAAACGATAGCATTCCCTCCGCCGCGCCGTCGCCCGTTCCCAGCCCGGGCGCGGCCTGCTGGCGAAGTGGGTCATCACCTTTCGCCGGCGGCCCGCCGCCGCCGCGCCCCGGCATGGTGCGTCGCACCAATCCGCCCCCGCCGCCAAGGTGGACTCGGAAGCGATTCTTGGGGATAATGCGCGGTTTGTGCAGTGCAGCATATCGTGCGCGCCCCGCCTGGGGCACCCTGCTGCCGGGCTGCACCACCAGACCGAGAGGTACCCCATGTTTTCCAGAGCCCTTTGGCCCGGGAGAGGCGAAGCGTTGTTCGCGGTCGTCCTGGCGCTTTTCGCGGCGGCGTGGCCGGCGTGGCAGCACCCCGAGGCGCACCCCGCCGCCCTGGCCGCCGACGAGCCGGCCCTGCTCGCGACCCCGCCGGTGAAGGCCGCGGTGGCGCAGGACGCGCCGCGCGCGGCGAGCCGGCCGGTGGAGCCGGCGCCGGCCGACGAGTACCGCCGCTTCGCGCCCCTCGTCGAGGAGGCGAGCCGCGCCCACGGCGTGGACGCCGCGCTCGTGCACGCGGTGATCCTCGCCGAGTCGTCCTACGACCCGGCCGCGAAGTCGCCGGCGGGCGCCGCGGGCCTCATGCAGCTCATGCCCCTCACCGCCAAGCAGTACGGGGTGAAGGACATCTTCGACCCGCGCCAGAACATCCGCGCGGGCGTGCAGGTGCTCGCGGACCTGCTGCGCCGGTTCAACGGCAACGTCGAAGTCGCGCTCGCGGCCTACAACGCGGGCATCACGGCCGTGACCCGTGCCGGCAACCGCATCCCGCCGGTGCCCGAGACGCAGGCCTACGTGCCGAAGGTCATCGACAACTACCGGCGCTTCCGCGAGCTCGGTGCCGCGCACGGCGAGGCGGCCACGGCGGCCCGCCAGGTCGCCTCGCGCTAGCGGCGCGCGCCCGCGATCACCACCAGCCCCTCGGGCAGGGCCTCCTCGCCGAAGGCCGCGCACGAGCGCGCCTCCACTCCGTTCTCGCGCAGGATCGCGAGGGCCTCGTCCGCTTCGAACGTGAGGTTGCGGTGCCACTCGTCGCTGCGCCGCCACGCGCCGCCGGCCAGCCGGAACACCGTGATGTGGCGGTCGAACCGGAACGGGGCCGGACGCGAGAAGCGCGTGAGGATGGCCCAGTCGTCCTCCACCTTGCCGTGCACCTGCGCGATGTCGCGCGTGGTGCGGAAGCGCTCCGTCATCAGGTCGATCGCGAGCAGGCCCCCCGGCCGCAGCGCGCGCGCGAGCTCGCCCAGGGCGAGCCCGATGTCCTCGCGCGTCTCCAGGTAGTTGAGCGCGTGGCCCGTGGAGACCACCGCGTCCGCCGCCGGCAGGCCGCCCGCCTCCCCCGCGTCGCGCCGCGTGGGAAGGGCGAGCACCTCGAAGGCCGCTCCGGGCGCCTCGGCGCGCGCGAGGTCGATCATCGCGGGCGAGGCGTCGATGCCGTGAACGCGGTAGCCCGCCTCGACGAGCTGGCGCGCGAGCAGGCCGCTGCCGCAGCCCGCATCCAGCACGAGCGCGCCGGGACCCAGGCCGTGCGCCCGCAGGCG
The DNA here is from genome assembly GCA_029781595.1 of Pseudomonadota bacterium. GTDB lineage: Bacteria > Pseudomonadota > Gammaproteobacteria > Burkholderiales > Usitatibacteraceae > FEB-7. Next base: position 15,669 of record JAKOWJ010000262.1, read on the forward strand.
CCGCAGGATGCCGGGGCCGGTGTTGCGCGCGTGGTGCGAGTAGCCGGCGTGGTGGATCCACGCGAGATCGGGTCGGTAGTATGGGTCGTCGCTCACCGGGGCCTCGGCGCGTGCGCGAAAGGGGAAAGGCCGGCATTTTGCGGCAGGCCCCGCCGCCGGGGAAGCGCGGCCGCGGCGCGCGAGAACCCGCGCGGGCGGTGGTAGTCTCAACGACTTTCCCGGCGCCGTGCGCCGCTTCCCGCCCGCCATGAATCCGCTTCGCCGCCGCCTGGCCGGCAGCCTCTTCGCCCTCGCGCTTTCGCCCTTCGCGCGCGCGAGCGGCGACCTGCCGCCGGCGCGCGTGCCGCGCTTCGGCCCGCCGCGCCGCCAGGTCGCGAGCGCGCTGGTGCTGGGCTCCGGCGGCCCGCGCGGCTTCGCGCACATCGGCGTGCTCAAGGTGCTGGAGGAGGCGGGCTTCCGCCCCGACCTCGTGGTGGGCTCGAGCGTGGGCGCGATGGTGGGCGCGCTCTACGCCTCGGGACTGGACGCGCGCCGGCTCGAGCGCCTCTCCGCGGACCTCAGCTTCACCACGTTCCTGGACCTGCCGCAGTTCTTCGGGCGCCGCGGCTCGGGGCGCGCCATCGAGGACTTCGTCGACGAGGCCGTCGGCGGCCGCGCCATGGAGGAGCTGCAGATCGGGCTCGCCGTGGTGGCCACGCGCATTCGCGACCGCAGCCTCGCGCTCTTCGACCGCGGCGACACGGGCCTCGCGGTGCGCGCCTCCTCGGCGCAGGTCGACCGCTACGAGCCCGTGGAGATCGCCGGCGAGCTCTACGCCGACGGCGACGAGGTGAGCCCGGTGCCCATCCGCGCCGCGCGCCGGATGGGCGCGCGCTTCGTCGTCGCCGTGGACGTCTCCGCGTACGCGAGCCGCACGCCGCCGGGCGTGCCGCAGGCGTGGATCGACCGGGACGCGCGCCGCGCGCGGCAGGTGGCCGCCGAGGCGCCGGAAGCGGACCTGCTGCTGCACCCGGACATCGGCTACTTCGCCGGCTTCGACGACGAGTACCGCCGGCGCGTGATCGGCCTCGCGGAGCGCTACGCGCGCGGCCGGGCCGAGGAGATTCGCGCGGCGCTCGTGAAGGGAAAGGGCCCGTGAGCCTCGCGGCCCACGGGCGCAGGCCGCCTCCCCCCTACTTCGGCGGCTCGAGGTTCTTCACGCAGCCGTAGTACTTCCAGTTCTCCTTGTAGTACGAGGCGCCCCACTTCCACGAGGGCGTCGACTTCGGGCACGAGAGCGCGGGCTGCACGGGCGGGGTGCAGGTGAGCACGCCCGTGGCCGGGTTCACGCCGCCGCTGTAGCCCGCGGGGCACTGCACGGGGTTGCGCCGGCAGCGGATCTCGCCGGAGGCCTTGTCGGTGGGCTCCTCCGTGTAGCTCGGGTCGCACGCGAGCGGCGCGGCGATCATCACCCCCATCGTCGCGGCCGGCGCGAGCTTGGGCGCGTTCGGGTCCTCGACCACGACGGTGGCGCTCGCCATGCCGGCGCACGGGGCGGCCGGGAAGGGCTGGCCCTGCACCATGCCGGTCACCGTGAACTTGTAGGTGCCGGGCTTCGTGAACGAGGCCTTCTGGATGCCGCCGCCGTTGGGCTTCGTCTTGTACTGCGCGACGTTCTGCCCGTTGGGCGGGACGATCGTGTAGTTGAGGTAGCCGCCCGCCGCGGTGGGCAGCGGGAAGGAGCCCTCCCACTGGTACTTCACGCCGCACATGTCGCCGGCGCCGGCGATGGTGAAGGTGACCTCCTGGCCCGGCTTCACCTTCGCGGGGAACGGCGTGATCGAGACGACGCTGCCGGCCGCGAGCGCGGAGCCGGCGGCGAGCGCGGCGGCCAGGGCGAGGCCGCGCAGGGTGGAACGCTTCATGGAATTCGCTCTCCGGATCGAGGGGCCCGTCGGGCCCGGAGTCCTCAGTCGCCGTCGGTGCCGTGGCGGTTCAACCGCGGCCCGCGAGCCTCACTTCTTCGCGGCCGTCGAGCCCTTCTTGAGCAGCACGTCACCCGGGGGCTCGGGCTGCGGGTTGAAGCCCTGGGCCGTGCCGGGGCTCACCGGCGCGCCGCGGAAGTGAATGTCCTGCGCCTGGCTCGAGCCGGGCAGGGCGCCCCAGCTGAAGGAGCCCACGGCCATGCCGTTCTTCACCTCCAGCACCTGGCCGTTGGCCGCGCGGTACCTGCCGTCGCCCGCGGGGCGCACGCTGCCGTCGGCCATGCGCTGCACGACGCGGCCGTTCTCGGTGCCCAGCACCACCGGGCTGCCGCGGCTGTCGGAGAAGTTGAAAAGCGTGGCGGCGAGGCCGGCGGCCGAGGCGGCCAGGCCGGCGGCCGCGAGGAGGGCTGCGAGGTGCGGGTGGCGCATGGCGTGTCTCCCGGGAGCCGCCCAGGTGGCGGCATGCTGGGTCGGACGGCGGGCCCCGGAGGTTCAGGCGGCCGGCGGAAGTATCATGGCGCCATGCCACGCCAAGCCGGCTTCACCTGGATCGAACTGCTGCTCGTGCTCGCCGTGTTCGGCATCCTGGCCACGCTCTCCTTTCCGGCGATGCGCGACGTCGCCGTCCGCAAGCAGGTGAAGGAGGGCTTCGTCCTGGCGGAGCTCGCGAAGCAGGGCGTGCAGGCGGCCTGGTCGCTCTCCGGGGAGATGCCGGCGGACAACGCGCAGGCGGGCATCCCGCCCCGCGAGAAGATCGTCGGCAACGTGATCCGCGACGTGAACGTGGACGGCGGCGCCGTCACGCTCACCTACGGCAACAACGCCAGCAAGGCGCTGGAGGGGCTGCGCCTCACGCTGCGCCCCGCCGTGGTGGTGGACCAGCGGGCCGTGCCCATCGCGTGGGTCTGCCACGACCTGCCGGTGCCCAAGGGCATGGAACTGCGCGGCAAGGACGAGACGGACATCCCCGCGAGCTTCCTGCCCGTGGAGTGCCGCGGGGCGGGCGCGGCGAAGTAGGCGGCCGGCGCCGCTAGCCGCAGGACCCCACCCACCCGCAGGCGCTGCAGAAGTCGCAGCCGTCCTTGCGGATGACGGTGAGGTTGCCGCACTCGCCGCACTTGGTGCCCTTCATGAGCGCGGGCTCGTCGTCGCGGCGGGGCGTCTCGAGGATGCCCATCTCCTGCCTGGGATAGCCGTTCTCGTCCAGCACGCCCAGCATCGAGTAGCGGTGGATCACCAGGCGCGCGAGGTAGGCCACGGTGGAGGGCCAGTTCTGCTGGCGGCGCTGGCCGGGCACGAAGGCCATGAAGTCGCCCAGCGGCTCGCTGTAGTCCAGGAGCTTGCGCAGCTTCATGCCGATCCAGGCCGGGTCCATCACGCGCATGTCCAGCGACAGGAGCTTGGCCAGGCCGTCCAGCGCGCGCGGGTAGTGGCCCGAGAGCCACACCGAGTACGGGCGCGTGCCGCCGTCGGGCATGTGCATCTCCTTCAGGCCCATCACGAACTCCTCGCCGGAGGCGGGGTTGGCGATGTCGACCGTCCAGGCGAGCGTGCCGTCGGTGCCGGTGCGCGGCTCCTCGAGGCTGAACATGGCGTCGAGCAGGGGCGAGTCGCCCGCCTCGTCGAAGGCGTGCAGCTTCTCGCAGCGCCAGCGCACCACCTGGCCCAGGGCCGAGACCATGCTGGGCACGCGCTTCTTCTCGCCGTGCGGCGGCATGCGCATGTCGAATCCGTCGTCGCCCACGGTGAGGGCCAGGGCGTCGAGCTTCATCTTGAGCCAGGCGCGGTCGTTGGCGCGCATGTCCATGGAGAGCGTCTTGGCCACCGCCCCCAGGCCGCGCGGCTGCTCGGCGCCGTTCACCCACACCTCGAAGGGGAAGGCGTGGTGGTCCTCGCTCTCGACGTGGCCGATGAAGAGCGCGAACTTGCCCACGGGCGAGTCGATCATGTACGTCCACGCCGGGTTGCCCTCGGGCAGCTCCGGCCGGCCGGGCCAGCGAAGGCTCGCGAGCACGGGCTCCGGCAGCGACTTGATGGACAAGCGCCGGTTGGCCGCCTCGACGGCGGGGATGACGGGCGCGGGCTCGGGCGCCTTGGCCGGCTCCGTGGAGAGCACGGAGCCCAGCACGGAGTTGGGCCGGTAGGTGGCCAGGCCCTTCAGGCCCGACTTCCAGGCCGAGAGGTACAGGCCCTCGAACTCGCCGTAGGGGTAGTCCTCGGGCACGTTCACCGTCTTGGAGATGCTCGTGTCGACGAACGGCGCCACCGCCGCCACCATGGCCTTGTGCGCCTCGGCCGAGATGTCCAGGGCCGTCACGAACCACGAGGGGAGCCTGGCCTCCTCGCCGCGCAGGAAGCGGAACAGGCGGAAGGCGTGGTCCTCGACGCGGAACTCCTTGTGCGTGCCGTCGGCCATGCGCTTCTTGCGCGTGTACGTCCAGGAGAACGGCGGCTCGATGCCGTTGGAGGCGTTGTCGGCGAAGGCGAGCGAGATCGTGCCCGTGGGCGCGATGGACAGCAGGTGCGAGTTGCGGATGCCGTGCTTGCGGATGCGGTCCTTGAGCTCCTGCGGCAGGCGCGAGGCGAAGTTGCCGCCGGAGAGGTAGAGGTCGGCGTTGAAGAGCGGGAAGGCGCCGCGCTCGCGCGCGAGGGCCACGCTCGCCTCGTAGGCGCGGTCGCGCAGGTACTCGCTGATCCTCGCGCCCATGGCGCGGGCGCCGTCGGTGTCGTAGGCCAGGCGCAGCATGAGGAGCGCGTCTCCCAGCCCCGTGAAGCCCAGGCCGATGCGCCGCTTGCTGGCGGCCTCCTGGCGCTGCTGCGGCAGCGGCCAGGGCGTGACCTCCAGCACGTTGTCCAGCATGCGGATCGAGACCTCGATCACCTTGCCGAAGGCCTCGAAGTCGAACGCGCACCCGTCCTCGAACGGCTCCGTCACGAAGCGCGCCACGTCGATGGAGCCCAGGCAGCAGCAGCCGTAGGCGGGCAGGGGCTGCTCCGCGCACGGGTTGGTGGCCTCGATCGACTCGCAGTAGTAGAGGTTGTTGTCGCGGTTGATGCGGTCCAGGAACAGGATGCCCGGCTCGGCGTGGTCGTACGTCGAGCGCATGATCTGGTCCCACAGGTCGTGGGCGCGCACCTTGCGGTACACCCACAGCCCGTCGCCGCGCTGGTAGCCGCCGTTCTCCTTCACCTCCTGCGAGGGCTCGGCGCGGTGCACGAGCTCCACGTCGCCGTCGGCCTCCACGGCCTTCATGAAGGCGTCGGTGACGCCCACGGAGATGTTGAAGTTGGTGAGATCGCCCTGGTCCTTGGCGTGGATGAAGCGCTCGATGTCCGGGTGGTCGCAGCGCAGCACGCCCATCTGCGCGCCGCGGCGGGCGCCGGCGGACTCCACCGTCTCGCACGACTGGTCGAACACGCGCATGTACGACACGGGCCCGCTCGCGCGCGAGTTGGTGCCCTTGACCCACGCGCCCTCGGGGCGGATGGAGGAGAAGTCGTAGCCCACGCCGCCGCCGCGGCGCATGGTCTCGGCGGCCTCGGCGAGCGCGGTGTAGATGCCGGGCCGGCCGTCGACGATCTCGGTGATGGAGTCGCCCACGGGCTGCACGAAGCAGTTGATGAGCGTGGCGGTGAGCGTGGTGCCGGCGGCCGAGTTGATGCGCCCGGCGGGGATGAAGCCGTTCTCCTGGGCCTCGAGGAACTTCGCCTCCCAGTGGGCGCGGCGGTCCTCGTTCTCGCAGGCGGCCAGGGCCTTGGCGACGCGCGCGCGGACCTCGCGGATGGACTTCTCGCCATCCTTCGCGTACTTCTCGACGAGGACCTCGGTGCTGATTTCCTGGGCGGGCAGCCGGGAGAGGTCGGCTGTGGAACGGCGGGACTTGGCCACGCTCATGAGATATTCCCCCATCTTGCTGCACTGCCGTTTTGGGTAGACTCGCCTGCTTCTTGGGCGGGCGGAGAACCGATTGTCACGGCCGACCCGGGTATCCGGTTGACCCAGATCAAGTGGCGGGCTGTTGTGACAACCCCCACATTTTGTGTTCGGCGACCGGATCTGTCCAGACATTTCAACGCCTCGTTCGTCCGCGGCTCGGGCGTGGGGTTCCGTGGAGGACGCGAAGATGGAGACGGCGACGCTGGCGGGTGGGTGTTTCTGGTGCCTGGAGGCGGTTTTCGACCAGTTCGAGGGCGTGGCGAGCGTCGAATCGGGCTACATGGGCGGCGAAAAGGCCGAACCGACATACGAAGAGGTGTGCACGGGCCGCACCGGGCACGCGGAGGTCGTGCGGATCACCTTCGACCCGGCCGTGGCGGGCTATCGCGACCTCCTGGAGGTCTTCTTCACCATCCACGACCCCACCACGAAGAACCGCCAGGGGCACGACGTGGGGACGCAGTACCGCTCGGCGATCTTCTTCCACTCCCCGGAGCAGGAGGCGGCCGCGCGCGAGACCATCGCCCGGCTGGACGCCGCCGGACTGTGGCCCAAGCCCATCGTCACGCAGGTCGAGCCGGCAGGCGAGTTCTGGCCTGCCGAGGACTACCACCAGGAGTACTTCGAGCGCGTGGGCGGCCGAAACCCCTACTGCTCGGCGGTGGTGGAGCCCAAGGTGCTCAAGTTCCGCGAGAAGTTCGCCTCGCGCCTGAAGCGCCGGTAAATCGGGGACGTTCCCCGATTTCCGTCGCGCTTGCCGCCCCTCGCGAAAATCGGGGAACGTCCCCGATTTTCCGAACACTTATAATCGCGGAGCCATGCGGGTTCTCCGGCTCCTTCGCATCCTCTCCACCATCGGTCGCCACGGTCTCGACGAGTTCATCGCCGGGCCGGGGACGGCGCCCGTGCGCCTCGCGTTCCGCACGCTGTTCTTCTGGGCGGACCGGCGCGGCCCGCGCGGCGAGCGGCTGCGCCTCGCGTTCCAGGAGCTCGGCCCCATCTTCGTGAAGTTCGGCCAGCTGCTGTCGATCCGCCCGGACCTCATCCCCACCGACATCACCGAGGAGCTCTCGAAGCTCCAGGACAGCGTGCCGCCCTTCCCGCCGGAGCAGGTGGCGGCCGCGCTCGACCGCGCCTACGGCAAGCCCCACGCCGAGGTCTTCCGCACCATCGACCTGGTGCCCGTGGCGAGCGCCTCCGTGGCCCAAGTGCACTTCGCCGAGCTGCCGGACGGGCGCGAGGTGGCGGTGAAGGTGCTGCGCCCGGGCATCGCCGCGACCATCGACGAGGACACGGGCCTGCTCTACGCGGTGGCCGGCCTCATCGAGCGCCTGCACCCGCTCTCGGAGCTGCTGCGCGCGCGCGAGGTGGTGCACGAGTTCGACAAGATCATCCACGACGAGCTGGACCTGCTGCGCGAGGCCTCCAGCATGAGCACGGTGCGCCGCAACTTCGCCGGCAGCGCCATCCTCTACGTGCCGGACGTGCACTTCGACTGGTGCACGCGCGAGGTCATGGTGATGGAGCGCATCGACGCCATCCCCGTGAACGACCTCGAGGCGATCCGCGCGGCCGGCATCGACATCCCGCGCCTGGGCCGCAACGGCGTGGAGATCTTCTTCACGCAGGTCTTCCGCGACGGCTTCTTCCACGCCGACATGCACCCCGGCAACATCTTCGTGGCGCGCGACGGGCGCTACTGCGGCATCGACTACGGGATCATGGGCTCGCTCCCGGACGTGGACCGCAACTGCCTCGCGATGATCTTCGTCGCCTTCTTCAAGCGCGACTACCGGGGCGTGGCCGTCGCGCACATCGACGCCGGCTGGGTGCCGCCCGAGACGCGCGTGGAGGAGTTCGAGGGCGCCATCCGCTCCGTGTGCGAGCCCATCTTCGACAAGCCGCTCAAGGACATCTACTTCGGCAAGCTCCTGCTGCGCCTCTTCGAGGTGGGCCGGCGCTTCCGCATGGACATCCAGCCCCAGCTCGTGCTGCTGCAGAAGACGCTGCTGCAGGTGGAGGGGCTGGGGCGCCACCTGGACCCGGAGCTGGACCTGCGCCGCTCCGCCCAGCCCATCCTCGAGAAGTGGATGCGCGAGAACTACGGCCCGCGCGGCCTCTGGAAGCAGCTCGCCGCCGAGGCGCCGATGTGGGGCAGGACGATCCCGCAGCTGCCGCGCCTGGTGCACAAGGTGCTCTCCGACGACGCGCCGGGGCGCCTGGAGCGCGCCATCCTCTCGCTCGAGAAGGCGCAGCGGCGGCAGACGCGGATCCTGCTCGCCATCGCCTTCATCCTCGCCGTGATGGTGACGGGCCTGGTGGTCCAGGCCCTCCTCTAGCGCAGCAGCGCTTCCAGCAGCCGGCGCTTTTCCGCCATCCGCGGCGTGTCCCAGCCGGGGCGCCAGGTCGCCACCGTGCGATCGCCCTGGCGGATCGCGATCTCCCACGGCCGGCGCAGCATCACCGTGTGCACGTAGCTCGCGAAGCTCTCGGCGAAGTCGTCGCCGGGGCTGGTGGCGGCGTAGAGCGTGGGGAAGTTGGTGCCCGCCAGGCTCGCGTACACCGCGGGCATGTGCGAGGCGTCGAGCTTCGCGCCCAGGTAGTAGCGAACCGAGGTGCGCTGCGGGAAGGCCGCGTCCCAGCGCGAGGCGTAGCGGTCGGCCGCGCGGTCGACGGTCCACGACAGGTCGAAGAACGGGTACTTCGTCCCGGCGGGCACTTCCCTGGGCGCGAGCTGCCACGACGGGTGCACGTCGCGGCCGATGGCGAGCACGTGGCCCAGCTCGTGCAGCAGGATGTAGCGGATGGCGCCGCGGCGGTCGTCGGCGCCCGGCGCCTCGATCGTGGCCTTCAGCGACCAGCCCGTGCGCGGCTTGAAGGGCGTGTTCTCCTTCCAGGTGGCCCACTCGTTGGCGGTGAAGCGTCCCAGCACCTTCGCGTCCAGCACCACGAAGCCGCCGACGGGCCGGCCGGCGGGGTCCAGGATCATGTCGGTGTAGCCCGTGCCGCCCAGGTCGTCGACGAACCACACGCCGGCGAAGTTGCCGCCGAAGACGCGCGCGACGGCCGGGGGCAGGTCGGCGATGGCGCCGCGCACGTCCGCGAGGAAGGCGGCATCCAGCCGGCTGGGCCGCGGCCGCTCCGGGAAGCCCTGGAAGGCGTTGTCCAGCCAGAGGAAGTCGACGAGCCCCTGCGGCGCCGGGCCCAGGCGCTCGGCCACGGGGCGGGCCAGCGTCTCGCGCCAGAAGGCGACCGTCTTGGCGGGGTGCGCGCGCGAGGCGCGCATGAGGCAGGCGCGGTCCGTGATCTCGCACCCACCCACCGACTCGGCCCGGGCGACGGGCGCCGAGGCGATGCACAACAGGGCGGCAGCCAGTCCGGCGAGGCGCATGGCGGCATCGTAAACGCAATCGCGGCGCTCCCGAAGTGTCGGAAATTCCGCAGGCCGCGAGTGGAATCGGTCGCATTGACCCCCGGGCCGGCCCGCGCGCAGACTCGCCCCTCCACGGTCGTCAATCCAACGGGGGGACTCGATGAAATCCGTGCATGCCAGGCTCGGCGCGCTCGCCGCCGCGGCCTTCTTCTCCACGGCCGCCGGCGCGGTCTACGTCTTCAACACCGTCAACTACCCGGGCTCGGCCATGACCGACGTGCGCGGGCTCAACAACACCGGCCGCATCGTGGGCTACGCCAGCCTGGACGGCGTGAACAACTTCGCCTTCTCCTACGCCGGCGGCACCTTCTCGCTGCTGCCGCCCGCGCCGGTGCCCATCACCGCGCACGGGCTGAACGACGCGGGGGTGATCGTGGGCTCGACCTTCGAGGACCCGCTGCCCACCCGCGCCTTCATCCTCGCGTCCGGCAGCTACACCATCTTCTCGCGCCCGGGCTTCGTGAACACCTACGCGCGCGCCATCGGCCCCTCGGGGCTGGTGACGGGCTACTCGGAGGACCCGGTGGCGGGCACCACCTCGGGCTACATCTACAACCCGCTCACCTTCGCCTTCACCGACATCACGGTGCCGGGGTCGTTGCTCACCATCGCGCAGGGCATCAACAACGCCGGCCAGGTGGTGGGCAGCGCCGTGCTCGCCGACGGCGCCCACGCTTTCCTGCGCCAGACCGACGGCACGCTGGTGCTCTTCCGCATCGGCGGCTATCCCACGCGCGCCCGCGGCATCACCGACACGGGCCTCATGACGGGTTTCGTGACGATCGGCGCCACCACCAGCGGCTTCGTGGGCACCTCGCTCGGCTACGAGCTGCTGGACGTGCCGGGCTCGACCTTCACGGTGGGCGAGTCCATCAACAACGCGGGCCAGGTGAGCGGCCTGTACACGGACGCGGGCGGCGCCACGCGCGGCTTCATCGCCACGCCCGTGTCGATGCCCACGGGCACGACCTCGAGCGGCGCCTACGTGTTCTCCGTGGACGTGATCCCTGGCGTGCCGATCTTCATCGACCCCGATGTCGCGGTGGGCTACACCTACAGGATCGGCAAGAAGAACCCGCGCATCGCCACGGTGCGCCTGCCCATCGGCATCGGCGACAGCCAGTACAAGGTCAAGGTGGACGGACGCAGGTTCCTCGTGGCCGGCGGCGAGCTCTTCGACTTCCGCGCCAACGGCTTCCCGAAGGGCGTGGAGAAGTTCAAGGTGAAGTGCATCGAGGTGGACGCGCTGCTGGACCCGGCCAACCCGCAGGCCTTCCCGACCGAGCTCACCTTCATGGCCGCCGGCACCTTCACCGGCACGCAGAAGCCCATCGTCCGCGACTCCGCCAAGGGCGACGCGAAGAAGTGCCTGGCGAGCGACGACGACGACGGGGAAGACGACGACTGACCCGCGGCGCGCGGCCTCGCCCGCGGGGCCGCGCCGCTAGCGGTCGTCGAACTCCAGGATCACCGGCTGGTGGTCCGAGGCGCGCGTGTCGCCGTCCACCGCGACGGACCGCACGCGCGTCGCGAGGTCCTCGCTCACGAACACGAAGTCGCAGCAGTACGGCTCCTTCGCGTAGCGCTGGTCGTGCACGCAGAAGGTGGGCTCGTGCGGCCGGCGGCCGTTGGCGAGGAGCCAGGCGTCGCGGTACGCCGGCCCGCCGCTCGCGAGCGGGCGCTGGATGTCGTCCCAGGCCGGGTTCTCCGGCGGGAAGTTGAAGTCCGCGGTGAGGATGGAGGAGGCCGCCTGGGCGGTGAGGTCGAACGGGCCGTTCTCCGCGGTGGGAAAGCCCGGGCGCGCCGCGCGGTCGCAGGCCTCGTCGTGCAGTTCCCGCAGGCGCGCGGCCTGCGCGGCCCGCTGCACGGGCGAGTAGTACTCCAGGTGCGTGGTCGCGAGGCGCACCGGCCCCATCGGCAGGCGCAGCGTGGCCTCGATCGCCACCCTCGGCATCGACTCGCGCCCCGGGTCGGCCGGCCACGGCAGCGCGTGGCGGCGCACCGAGAGCACGGGCAGGCGCGTGAGGATCATGTTGCCGAAGCGGCGCCGGCGGCCGGGCCCCGCGAGGTCCACGCCGTAGCCGGGCAGGGCGGTGAAGCCGGGCAGCAGGGCCGCGAGCCGGGCGAACTGGTTCGACTCGTCGTTGCCCGCCAGGCCCGGGAAGTTGTCCGCGACCTCCTGGACGTTCAGCACGTCGAAATCCGCGAGCGCCTTCGCGTGGGCGACGATGCGCTCGAGGTCGACCCGGCCGTCGAGGCCGCGTCCCCACTGGATGTTCCAGGTGATGAGCTTCATGCGCGGGAAATCGGGAGTTCGCCCCGATTTTGCCAGAATCGCCGCCTACGCTCGGGCCTTCCGACCTCGCCGGAGGCCCCCCGTGAAGCGATTCGTCCCGCCGCTCTTCTCGATGTTCGTCGCCGCCGCCGCCCACGCCGCCGAGTGGGTGGAGGTGCCGGCGTGGAAGCGGCACTTCGCCGCCCGCGGGATCGCGGGCACCTTCGTGCTCTTCGAGCCCTGCGAGAACCGCTGGCGCGTGCTCGACCCGGACCGCGCCCGGCGCGGCTTCCTGCCGGCCTCCACCTTCGAGATCGCCCATGCGCTCATCGGCCTGGAGACCGGCGCCCTCGCCGACGAGCACGAGATCTTCCGCTGGGACGGCACCCCGAAGCCCGTGGACGCCTGGGAACGCGACCACACCCTCGACTCGGGGATGCGCGAGAGCGTGGTGTGGATGTTCCAGGAGGTGGCCCGGCGCGTCGGCAAGGCGCGCATGCGCGAGTGGGTGGGCCTGCTGGAGTACGGCAACCGCGACATCGCCGGCGGCATCGACCGCTTCTGGGTGCAGGGCAGCCTTCGCATCAGCGCCGTGGAGCAGGTGGAGTTCCTGCGCCGCCTCGAGGAGGGCCGCCTGCCGGTGGGCCCGCGCGCCCGGCGGCTCGTGCGCGAGGCGCTGGTGGTCGAGCGCACGAAGGACCACGTGCTGCGCGCCAGGACGGGCACGGTGCGGCGCTCGGAGGGCGGCGTGGGCTGGTGGGTGGGCTGGGTGGAAAGGCGCGGGCGGCCGGTGGCCTACTTCGCCATGAACGCCACGCCCGTGGCCGGCCCCTCGCGCGAGGCGCGCATCGCGCTCTCGCGGGAGATCCTGCGCGAGGCGGGCGTGCTGCCCCGGCCGTGACGGCGCCTAGCGGATGCCGGCGCGCATGAACGACTGCACGAACTGGCGCTGGAAGAGGAGGAAGCCCACGAGCAGCGGCCCGGAGGTCATGAGCGTGGCCGCGGTGATGATGGACCAGTCGATGCCCTGGTCGCCCGAGGAGAAGACCTGCAGCCCCACGGTGACGGGCCGCGAGCCGACGGAGTTGGTGATGATGAGGGGCCAGAGGAAGTTGTTCCAGTGGTAGCTCACCGAGACCAGGCCGTAGGCGAGGTAGACGGGGCGCGCCAGCGGCACGTACACCTTCAGGAGCACCGCCACGGGCCCCGCGCCCTCCACGCGCGCGGCCTCGTCCAGCTCGCGCGGCACCGTCTTGAAGGTCTGGCGCAGCAGGAAGATGCCGAAGGCCGAGGCCACGTACGGCAGGCCGATGGCCGGGATGGAGTCCAGGATCCCCAGGCGCCACATCGTGCGGTAGTTCTCCACGATGAGCACGTCCGGCATGATCATGAGCTGCACCAGCACCAGCACGAAGGCCACCTCCTTGCCCGGGAACTCGAAGCGCGCGAAGGCGTAGGCCGCCAGCGTGCACAGCACGAACTGGCTGGCGAGCACCATGGTCACCAGCGCGAAGCTGTTGGCGAAGTAGCGCGCGAAGGGCGCGGCCTCCCAGGCGCGGCGGAAGTTCTCCAGCGTGAGGGGCGCGGAGAGGTCGAAGCGCGCCGAGTAGGCCGCCGGGTGGAAGGCCGTCCACACCGCGTAGGCGAGCGGCAGGATCCACAGTGCGCCCAGGAGCCAGGCCGCGCCCGTCTCGAGCGCGCGCCAGCCGCCGGCGGGCTCGTACAGGCGGCTCACTGGTAGTGCACCCGCTTGTCGAGGAAGACGAACTGGCCGATGGCCAGGGCCGCCAGGATCGCGAGCAGCACCACGGTGAGCGCCGCGGCGTAGCCGGTGTCCCAGAAGCTGAAGCCCACCTGGTAGATGTGGAAGAGCAGGAGCGAAGTGGCGTTGTTGGGCCCGCCGCGCGTCATCACGACGATGTGGTCGACGAGCCGGAAGGAGTTGATCACCGCGTTGACCAGCACGAAGAGCGTGGTGGGCATGAGCAGCGGCAGCACGATGCGCCGCAGGTACGTGGCGCGCGGCGCGCCCTCCAGCGCCGCGGCCTCTGCGAGCGAGGGCGGGATGGACTGCAGCGCCGCGAGGTAGAAGATCATGAAGAAGCCGGCGTCCTTCCAGATCGCCACCACCATCACGCAGGCCAGGGCCGTGGACTCCGTGCCCAGCCAGTTGTGGGTGGGAAAGCCGAGCGAGGTGGTCACCTTCTCCAGCAGGCCGTACTGCGGCGTGTAGAAGAAGAGCCAGATGTTGGCCACGGCGATCATGGGCAGGATCGTGGGCGTGAAGAACGCCACGCGCAGCCACGTGCGCCCCTTCATGGCCGAGTTCACCCACAGCGCCATCACCAGCGCGAGGGTGACGGAGACGGGGATGGTGCCGAGCGAGTACCAGACGTTGTTCCAGAGCGAGCGCCAGAACACCTCGTCGGCCACCATCACCTGGTAGTTCTCCAGCCCCACCCACGGCGCGGGGCGCCCGCCGCGGGAGGTGGCGTGGAAGCTGGCCCAGATCGTGCCGAGCACGGGCCAGTGGGTGAAGAGCGCGAGCAGCGCGGCCGCCGGGAGCACCAGCAGCCAGCCGATCACGCCCTGGTTGCGCATGGAGCGCCCTGCCTTCCGACAGGGATCAGCCTAGTGCCGGTAGGCCCGCAGGATGCGCGAAGCCTCCGCCTGCGCATCCTTCATCGCCTGCGCCGGAGCCTTGGCGCCCGTGAGCGCGGCCTGCAGGCCGTCGTTGAGGGCCTTGGTGACGCGCTGGTTCTCGTGCGTGGAGAGCTCGGCCACGGAGTACTGCAGCTGGTCGCGCGCCACCGCCGCCACCGGGAAGTCCTTCACGTAGGCCTGCATCTTCGGCGTCTGCCAGGCGTCCGGGCGCACCGCGACGTAGCCCGTGTCCATGCCCCACTGCGCCGCGCGCTCGGGCGTGGTCATCCACTTGGCGAACTTGAACGAGGCCTCCTGCTGCTCCTTGGTGGCCTTCTTGAAGATGTAGAAGTTGCCGCCGCCCGTGGGCGAGCCGCGCCGCTTGTTGGCCGGCAGCATCGCCACGCCGAAGTCGAACTTGGCGTTCTTCTTCACGTTGGTGAGGTTGCCCGTGGTGGTCCACATCATCGCGATCTTCTTCTCGAAGAAGTCCTTGGGCGTGGTGCCCCACTCGATCACGCCGGGGGCCATCACCTTGTGCTTGCGCCCCAGGTCCACCCAGTACTGCAGGGCCTCGACGACGGCGGGCTTGTCGAAGTAGGTCTCGTTGCCTGCCTCGTTCATGAGCTCGACGCCGTTGGTGGTGGTGAGGCCCTGGAAGAGCCAGTACGGGAAGCCCGAGGACGGGATCTGCACGCCCCACCGGGTGACGTTGCCGGAGGCGTCGCGCTTCGTGAGCTTCTCGGCGTCGGCGAGCATCTCCTTCCAGGTGGCCGGGCCCTTGTCCGGGTCCAGGCCCGCCTCCTTGAAGAGCTCCTTGTTCCAGTACAGCACGATGGTCGAGCGCTGGAAGGGGATGCCCCAGGTCTTGCCGCCCGTGCGGCTGTTGGCCATGAAGGCCGGGTAGAAGCTCGCCATCCACTTCTTGTCCTCCGCGCTCTTCGCGAAGGTGTCGAAGGGCACGATGGCGTCCTCGTCGATCAGCGTGAACATGTCGGTGGACAGGATGACCGCGGTGGCCGGGGGCGTGCCGGCCTTGTGCGCCGTGATGGCCTTGACCACCGTCTCCTGGTAGGTGCCGGCGTAGACGGGCTTCACCTTGATCCCGGGGTTCTCCTTCTCGAAGTCCGCGGCCATCTGGTCGACGATCTTCGTGATGGGCCCGCCGACGGCGACGGGGTAGTAGAACGAGATCTCCGTCTCGGCGGCGGCGCTCGCGGCCAGGCAGGCGAGGCCCGCGGCCAGGGCGCGCAGGACGTGGGGTCTGGTGGTCATCGTCTCTCTCCTCTGGGTTGGCGGCGGGGGCTCATGGGGCGAGGCGCGCCCCCGTCCGGGTGTTGAAAAGGTGCTGATGATCGGGCGTCCACGTGACGCGGATGTGTTGGCCGGGCGCCAGGCGCGCGTGGCGCGGCATGCGCACCAGGAAGGGCTGGGCGCCCGCGCGGGCGGCCACGATGGAGTCGGCGCCGTGGTACTCGACGCTCTCGACGGCCGCGGGCAGCGGGCCGTCGCCGGCGACGTCCATGTCCTCGGGGCGCACGCCGAGCGTGACCTCCTCCGCGGCGCCGTCCCAGGGCGCGCGCGCCTCGGTGCCGGCGAAGTGCCAGGCGGCGCCGCGCCGCTCCAGGCGCAGCAGGTTCATGGGCGGCGCGCCCATGAAGCCCGCGGCGAAGAGCGTGGCGGGCGTGCCGTAGAGCTCGTCGGGCGAGCCCACCTGCTCGATGCGCCCGTCGCGCAGCAGCACCACGCGGTCGGCCATGGTCATGGCCTCGGTCTGGTCGTGCGTGACGTACACCATGGTGATGCCCAGGCGCTGCTGCAGGGCGCGGATCTCGCGGCGCATCTCGCCGCGCAGCTGCGCGTCCAGGTTCGAGAGCGGCTCGTCCATGAGGCACACGGGCTGCTCGGCGATGAGGGCGCGCCCCAGCGCCACGCGCTGCTGCTGGCCGCCGGAGAGCTGCGAGGGCTTGCGGGCGAGGAGCGGCGCGAGGCCCAGCAGCTCGGCCACGCGCGCCAGGCGCGCCTCCCGCCCGGCGGCCGCGACCTTCCTCACCTTCAGGCCAAAGACGATGTTCTCGGCCACCGTGAGGTGCGGGAAGAGCGCGTAGGACTGGAAGACCATCGCCAGGCCCCGCTGCGCCGGGGGCAGCGCCGTCACGTCGCGCTCGCCGATGCGGATGCGCCCGGCGGTGGGCGTGTCCAGGCCGGCGATGAGGCGAAGCGTGGTGGACTTGCCGCAGCCCGAGGGGCCCAGCAGCACGGCGAAGCTCGACGGCTCGACGCGGAAGGAGATGGCGTCCAGCGCCCGGGTCTCGCCCCAGTGCTTGCTCACGGACTCCAGGACGATGGCGGACACGGCGCGTTCTTTTCGTGAAGGGCGGGCGCAGGGCCGGCCCCGGAGCGGTTTCCCGGCGATTCTACGCGCCGCGGGCGCCATCCGCCGAATGGGGCCGGGAAGCGAATTTTGCTACACTCGCCGGCGATTCCGGACGGTCCCGTCCGCCCCGACCGGCCCCGCCGGCCCCACCGCCATGCTCCTCTGGTTCGTCATCATCTACTGGGTCATCTCGGTGGCGATCGGCATCTACGCCGCCAAGTTCGTCCACAACACGAAGGACTTCGCGGTGGCGGGCCGGGCGATGCCGATGGCGGTGGTCACCGCCACGGTCTTCGCGACCTGGTTCGGCTCCGAGACGGTGCTGGGCATCCCCGCCACCTTCCTGAAGGAAGGCTTCGCGGGCGTGATCGCCGACCCCTTCGGCTCGTCGCTGTGCCTGGTGCTGGTGGGGCTGTTCTTCGCGCGGCCCCTGTACCGGATGAACCTGCTCACCATCGGCGACTACTACCGCAAGCGCTACAGCCGGCCGGTGGAGATGCTCACCACGCTGTGCATCGTGGTGTCGTACCTGGGCTGGGTGGGCGCGCAGATCAAGGCGCTGGGCCTGGTGTTCAGCGTGGTCTCCGACGGCGCCATCACCCAGCAGTGGGGCATGATCATCGGCGCCTCCACGGTGCTGGTCTACACGATGCTGGGCGGCATGTTCTCGGTGGCGATCACCGACTTCATCCAGATGATCATCATCGTGCTCGGCATGCTCTACATCGGCTGGGAGGTGAGCGGACTGGCCGGCGGCGTGGGCGCCGTCGTCTCGCACGCGGCGGCCAACGGCAAGTTCCACATCCTTCCGGCGCCGGAGCTCAAGGACGTGCTGTGGTTCGTGGCGGCCTGGATCACCATGATGCTGGGATCCATCCCGCAGCAGGACGTCTTCCAGCGCGTGCAGTCGGCGCGCAACGAGAACATCGCCGCGAGGTCCTCGATCCTGGGCGGCGTGCTCTACTTCTGCTTCGCCTTCATCCCGATGTTCCTCGCGTACTCGGCGACCATCATCGACCCGAAGATGGTCGAGAGGAACCTCGCCGGCGACACGCAGCTCATCCTGCCGCACCTCATCCTCTCGCCGGTGGTGCCGATCTTCGCGCAGATCATGTTCTTCGGCGCGCTGCTGTCGGCCATCAAGAGCTGCGCCTCGGCCACGCTCCTGGCGCCCTCGGTGAGCTTCAGCGAGAACATCCTGCGCCCGCTGCTGCCGCGCATCGGCGACCACCGGTTCCTGCACCTCATGCGCGTGGTGATCGTGGGCTTCACGATCGTGGTGACGGGCGTGGCCCTGAGCACCGACGCCAGCATCTACAAGATGGTGGAGAACGCCTACAAGGTCACCCTCGTGGGCGCCTTCGTGCCGCTGGTGTGCGGCCTGTACTGGCGGCGCTCCACCAACCTGGGCGCCACGCTCGCCATCGTCTTCGGGCTGGCCACCTGGCTCGTCTTCGAGGCCGTCGAGCCCGAGGGGCTCGTGCCCCCGCAGCTCGCGGGCCTCGTGGCGAGCTTCGGGGGCATGATCCTGGGCTCGCTCGCCCTGCGCGGGCTGCAGCGCGAGCCGGCCGCCTGAGCGCGGGTGGAATAAAAGTCCGATTGACAGTGCCGGCCGCGGCGGGGAATATTTCCCGCAACAAGGCTGTTCCCCTTCCCGGGAGAGGCGGCCACACCGCCTGGGAAGGGCGCACACCACCATCATGGGTCGGCAACTCGAGCCATCTGCGGCACTGCTTGCGAGCCTGGACCGCATCCTGCGTCCGCTCGCGCGGCTGATGATCGCCAGGGGCGTCACGCTGCCGGCCGCCGTGGAGATGCTCAAGGGCTCGCTCGTCAGGGTGGCGGCGCAGGAATTCGGGCTGGACGGCGCGGCGCCCACCGACACGCGCATCAGCCTGCTCACGGGCGTGC
>JAKOWJ010000264.1 GCA_029781595.1 Pseudomonadota bacterium
TCGGGGACATCCCGGTGACGGCCGCGACGCGAGCGCAGGTGCACCGCACCGTGGGCTTCGTGTTCCAGGACGCCGACGACCAGCTCTTCATGCCGACCGTGCGCGAGGACGTGGCCTTCGGGCCCGCGAACCTGGGCCTGGCGCCCGCCGAGATCGACGCGCGCGTGGACGAGGCCCTGGCCACGGTGGGGGCGAAGCACCTCGCGGGCCGCGCGCCGTGGCGGCTCTCCGGCGGGGAGAAGCGCGCCGTGGCCATCGCCGGCGTGCTGGCGATGCTGCCGTCGGTGCTGCTGCTCGACGAACCCAGCGCGGGGCTGGACCCGGCCGCGCGGCGCCGCCTCATCGCGCTCCTCAAGGCCTTCACGCACACGCGCGTCATCGCCACCCACGACCTGGACCTGGTGCGCGAGGTGTGCACGCGCGTGCTGGTGATGCACCGCGGGCGGGTGGAGGCCGACGGCGCGCCCGCGGTCATCCTCGAGGACGCGGACCTGCTTCTGCGCTGCGGGCTCTAGGCGGCCCGAAAAACCGGGGACGTTCCCCGATTTCCTGGAGCTTCGCGAGTGACTGGAAACCTGCCCGGAAATCGGGGAACGTCCCCGGTTTTCGGAAATCGGGGAGCGTCCCCGATTTTCCCCGGTAACGATTGAAAGGTCGCGTCACAGGCGCGGCGGCGGGCGCGGGCTAGAGTATCCTTCCCGCCATCTGCCCGGACCGCCCATGCAAGCCCTCATGGAAGCCCGCTCCGCCGCACCGGTACCCGCCACCGCCCCGCGCCCGCGCGTCCTGCTGGTCGAGGACAACGTGCGCCTGGCGGCCTCCATCCGCGACTACCTGCAGAAGCACGAGGTGGAGGTGCACCTGGAGGCCAACGGCCTCGCCGCCGCCGCGCGCATCGAGCGCCTGCGGCCGGACCTCGTGATCCTGGACCTCATGCTCCCCGGCAAGGACGGCCTGTCCATCTGCCGGGAGCTGCGGCGCGTGAACCACACGCCGGTCATCATGCTCACCGCCAAGGGCGAGGACATCGACCAGGTGCTGGGCCTGGAGATGGGCGCCGACGACTACGTGGTCAAGCCCGTGGAGCCCCGCGTGCTCCTCGCGCGCATCGAGGCCATCCTGCGCCGCGCGCGCCCCGCCGCCGGCGCCCCCAAGGAGGCGCGCCTGGCCGCCGGCCCCCTGGAGATCGACGCCGGCCGTCGCAGCGCCGCCATTGCCGGCCACCCCGTCGAGCTCACCACCGGCGACTTCGACATCCTCTGGCTCCTCGCCTCGCGCCAGGGCACGGTGGTCACCCGCGACGAGATCCTGCGCGTGGTGCGCGGCATCGACTACGACGGCCTGGACCGCTCCATCGACGCGCGCATCTGCCGCCTGCGCCGCAAGCTCAACGAGGCGGGCGGGGCCGAGTCGATGATCAAGACCGTGCGCCTCCGCGGCTACCTCTTCGCGGCCGACGCCTAGGCTCGCCCGGCATGGCGTACGGAAAATCGGGGACGTTCCCCGATTTCGAGATGCGGCACCAAACCGGCTTGAACCCTTCGACCGAAATCGGGGAACGTCCCCGGTTTTCGGAAATCGGGAAACGTCCCCGATTTTTTCGGGGGTTGCGGACATGCTGAAGCTGTTCCTGAGGGTGTACCTGTTCCTGATGCTGCCGGCCACGGCGGCGTTCGTGCTGTTCATGTACCTCACGGACCAGGTGATGGCGCAGATGCACGCCGAGACGCAGCGCAAGCGCGCGGGCCAGGCGTTCGTCCGCGCCGAGCGCTTCATCGGCGCGCACGAGGTGCCG
>JAKOWJ010000358.1 GCA_029781595.1 Pseudomonadota bacterium
GGCGCGGCCCCGGCCGCGGGCGGCGTGGGCCGCGGCGGCGGGCGTGCCGGGACAGGCCGGAGTGGCCGGGGTGGCGGGCGTGGCCGGTGTCGCGGGTCCCGCGCCGGTGGCGGCCGGCGTGGCCGGCGTGGCGGGTGCGGCAGGCAGCGCGGCGACGGCGGCGACCATGTCAGTGGCTTCCGGGGGTGAACGGCCGGCGGATCGTGGCCAGCTCGTCGAGGGCGATCTGCTCCTTGCGGTCGTCCGCGTGGCGCACCTGCTCCTCGCGCTTCTCCGACAGGCGCTCGAAGGTGCGCACGCGCTGGCGTGCCACGCTCCAGGCGTCGCGGCGCGTGTCGGCCACCTCGCGGCGCGCGGCGAGCTCGGCGCGCTGCGCGGCCAGGGCGACCTCGATCTGGCCCATGAAGGTGCGGTAGTTGCGCCAGGCCTCGGCGGTGAGGCCGAGCGAGGCGCGGCTGCGCAGGTTCATCTCGTAGTCGTGGCGGTAGCGCTCCAGCAGCGCGAGGCGCTCCTCGGCGGCGCGGGCCTGCGAGAGGTCCTCGGCCAGGCGCCGGGCCTCGCCGTCGGCCTGGCGGCGGGCGGCGTCGAGCAGGATGTCGAGGGGAGTCTGGGCGGGCATGGAACGGTCCTTCAGGCGGTGGCGGCGCCGACCACGTCGGCGAGCGCGCGGGCGGAGGCCTCGAACGCGGCGCGCTCGAGGGGCTCCTGGGCGAGGAAGGCCTGCATCGCCTCGTGGCGGCGCACGGCCTCGTCGAGCACGGGGTCGCCCCCGGGCTGGTAGGCGCCGACGGCGATGAGGTCGGCGGCGCGCTGGTAGCGCGCCGAGAGGCTGCGGAAGCGTCGCGACCACGCGAGCGCCTCCGGGCGGGCGATGGCGCTCATCACGCGGCTCACGCTCGCCTCGATGTCGATGGCCGGGTAGTGGCCCTGGTCGGCCAGGCGCCGCGTGAGCACCACGTGGCCGTCGAGGATGGCGCGGGCGCTGTCGGCGATGGGGTCGGTGAGGTCGTCGCCCTCGACGAGCACGGTGTAGAAGGCGGTGACGGAGCCGCCGCCGTCCTCGGCGTTGCCGGCGCGCTCGACGAGCTGCGGGAGCTTGGCGAAGGCGGAGGGCGGGTAGCCCTTGGTGGCCGGCGGCTCGCCGATGGCCAGCGCGATCTCGCGCTGCGCCATGGCGTAGCGCGTGAGCGAATCCATGATGAGCAGCACGTGCCGGCCGCGGTCGCGGAAGTGCTCGGCCAGCGCCGCGGCGTAGGCCGCGCCCTGCAGGCGCATGAGGGGCGAGGTGTCCGCGGGCGCGGCCACCACGACGGCGCGCCGCAGGCCCTCGGGCCCGAGGATGTCGTCGACGAACTCCTTGACCTCGCGGCCGCGCTCGCCGATGAGGCCCACGACGATCACGTCGGCCTTCGAGTGGCGGGCCATCATGCCCAGCAGCACGCTCTTGCCCACGCCGCTGCCGGCGAACAGGCCCATGCGCTGGCCGCGGCCCACCGAGAGCAGCGCGTTGATGGCGCGCACGCCCACGTCCAGCGGCTCGCGGATCGGGGAGCGGTCGATGGGGTTGATCGGGCGGCCGGCGAGCGGGCAGGTCTGGGCCGTCTCCAGCGGGCCGCCGCGGTCCAGCGGGCGGCCGGCCGCGTCGAGCACGCGCCCGAGCACGGCGTCACCGGCCGGCAGGCGCTTGCCGCGCTCGGTCTCGGCGGGGTGGCGCCCGGTGGCGCGCGGCGAGGCTAGGCTCGCGTCCTCGCGCGCGCCGCGAACGATGGCGCCCGGCATCACGCCGTGCACGTCGCCCGTGGGCATGAGGAAGAGGCGCTCGCCGGCGAAGCCGACGACCTCGGCCTCGATGGGCTCGCCGTCCGGCGGCTCCACGAGGCAGGCCGAGCCCAGGGGGAGCTTCAGGCCCACCGCCTCCAGCACGAGGCCCGCGGCGCGCGTCAGGCGCCCGGTGGCCTCGAAGGCCCGCGCCGCCCCGACCTGCGAGCGGCACTCGGCGTACCAGGCGGGCCAGTCCGCCACGCTACTCATCGGCCCATTCCCGGTCGCGCCCGAGGGCGGCGGCCAGGCGCTTCCAGCGGGTGGCGAGCGTGGCGTCCACGTCGCCCGACTCGGTCTCGATGCGGCAGCCGCCCGGCTCGATGCGGTGGTCCTCGACCACGGCCCACTGGCCGCGCTCGAGGGTGTCGCCCAGGTGCGCGCGCACCAGCGCCACGTCCGCCGGGTGCAGCACGAGCTGCGGGTGGCGAAGGCCGTCCGGCAGGGAGGCCAGGGCCTCGCGCACCACGCCCGGCAGGGCCTCGCGCGCCAGGCGCGAGTCGCCTCGCAGCATCTGCCGGGCGATCTCCAGGGCGAGGTCCGCCAGGTGCCCGGCGTGGCACTCCTCGAATCCGGCCAGGGCCGCGTCCAGGGCGGCGGCCAGCTGGCCGAAGCGCACGGCGTCGGACTTGCCCTCGGCGAAGCCGGCGCGGAAGCCCGCCTGCCGGCCCTCGGCCTCGGCCGACTCGCGCGCCTGGGAGTGCTCCGCGCCCCGCGGGGAGGCCGGGTCCGGCGTCTTCGCGAAGTTGCGCATCTCGAAGCGCGCCCAGTCGGCCAGGCGCTCCTTGGGGATCAACCGCTCGCTCATGGTGCCGGCGCCCTCAGATGAACTGGTCCTCGCCCCCGCCACCGAGGGCTATCTGCCCTTCTTCGGCCAGGCGGCGGACGATCTTGAGGATTTCCTTCTGCTCGGACTCGACCTCGGAGACCCGCACGGGGCCCTTGGACTCCAGGTCGTCCTTGAGCATCTCGCCGGCGCGCTGCGACATGTTCTTGAAGATCTTCTCGCGCATGGCCTCGTCGGCCCCCTTCAGGGCCACCACCAGCGACTCGCTCTGCACCTCGCGCAGCACGAGCTGGATGGCCTTGTCGTCCAGGTCCAGGAGGTTCTCGAAGACGAACATCTCGTCCTGGATCTTCTGCGCCAGCTCCTCGTCGTACTCGCGCACGCCCTCGATGATCACGGTCTCGTGGGTGGCGCCCATGAAGTTGAGCATCTCGGCGGCCGCGCGCACCCCGCCCATGGCGGTGCGCTTGAGCTTGTCGGCCCCGGAGAGCACCTTGGCCAGCGCCTCGTTGAGCTCGGCCAGGGCCGCGGGCTGGATGCCGTCCAGGGTCGCCACGCGCAGCACCACGTCCTTGCCCAGCCGCTCGGGCAGCAGGGCGAGGATGGCGGCGGCGTGGTCGCGCTCCAGGTGCACGAGGATGGAGGCGATGATCTGCGGGTGCTCGTTCTTCACCAGTTCGGCCACCGTGGGCGCGTCGATCCACTTCAGGCCCTCGATGCCCGAGACGTCGCCGCCCTGCAGGATGCGGTCGAGGATGTAGTTGGCCTTCTCGTTGCCCAGGGCGCGGGTGAGGACGGAGCGGATGTACTCGTCGGAGTTGTTGCCGAGCGAGGTCTGGTCGGCGGCCTCGGTGTGGAACTTGTTGAGCACGCCCGTCACGCGCTCGCGCGAGACGCCCTTGAGCTTGGCCATGGCCTCGCCCAGCTTCTGCACCTCCTTGGGCGCGAGGTGCTTGAAGACCTCGCTCGCCTCCTCCTCGCCCAGCGTGAGCAGGAGGATGGCGCCGTCGTCCAGGCCCGCTTCACTCATTGGCCGACACCCAGGTCTTCACCACGTTGGCCACGCGCTTGGGGTCCTGGCGGGCGAGCGCGCGCACGGCCTGCACCGGGTCCTCGCCGGGGCCGGCGGGGCGGGCCTCGCCCTCGATGGCCTCCAGCGCCGGGCGCGCGGCGCTCGAGGCCGCCAGGCTGCGCAGCAGCGGCCGCAGCACGCCCAGCAGGAGGTAGAGGGCGACGAGCGCGATGCCCGCGCTCTTGGCGACCTCCTTGGCCGTGGCGATGTTCTCCGGGTCCTTCCAGATCGGCGTCTCGACGGGCTTGGCCACGGCCTCGACGGCGAAGGCGGTATTGGCCACGTTGAGCGTGTCGCCCCTGGCCTGGCTGAAGCCCATGGCCTCCTTCACCAGCGCCTGGATCTGCGTCATCTCCTCGGGCGTGAGGGCGACGGTGGTCACCTTGCCGTCGGCGTCGGTCTTCGTGCGGTGGTTCACCACCACCGCGGCCGAAAGGCGCTTCACGGTGCCCACGGGCTGGCGCACGCGCTTGACGGTGCGGTCCAGCTCGTACTGGGTGTTGGTGTCCTTGCGCGAGGAGCCGCCCGAGGACGTGGTGGTGGCCGCGGGGGCGGCCGCCGGCGTGTTGGAGGTGGCGCCCGGGATGCCGCCGGCCAGGGTGCTGCCGCGCGCGTCGGACTGCTCCGAGACGCTCTGCGAGCGCAGCGACGCCTCCTGGCCCGACGCGTTGGGCTTGTAGGACTCGGCGGTGGATTCCTGGACGCTGAAGTCGACGTCGGCCGTGACCTGGGCGCGCACGTTGGCGCGGCCGACCACGGGCTCGAGGATCTCCTCGATGCGGCGGGCGAGGGCGCCCTCGATCTGGTTCACGTAGGCGAGCTGGCCGGCGTCGAGCTCGGTGCCGCCCTCGCCGGGCGCGGAGGTGGAGAGCAGCGTGCCGTTCTGGTCCACGACGCTCACCGCCTTGGGGGCGAGCTCGGGCACGCTGGAGGCGACCAGGTGCACGATGCCGGCGACCTGCGAGCGCTCCAGGCTGCGGCCCGGGTGCAGGTTCACCAGCACCGAGGCGGTGGGCTTCTGCGACTCGCGCAGGAAGGAGGTCGCGCGCGGGATGGCCAGGTGCACGCGGGCGCCGGCCACGGCCGCCAGCGACTGGATGGAGCGGGCCAGCTCGCCCTCGAGGGCGCGCTGGTAGGCCACCTGCTCCTGGAACTGGGTGGCGCCCAGCTTCTGCGCGTCGAGGATCTCGAAGCCGACCACGCTGCCCTTGGGCAGGCCCTGGGAGGCGAGCTTCAGGCGCGCGTCGTGCACCTGGGCCGCGGGCACCAGGATGGCGCCGCCGCCCTCGGCCACCTTGTAGGGGACGTTCATCTGCGACAGGGCGCCCACCACGGCGCCGCCGTCGCGGTCCGAGAGGTTGGAGTACAGCACCCGCCAGTCGGGGGTCTGGCTCCACAGCCACCAGGCGGCCACCAGGCTCGCCGCGGCGGCCAGCGCCACGAGGAAGCCGAGGCGTTGGGC
Source organism: Pseudomonadota bacterium (assembly GCA_029781595.1). GTDB lineage: Bacteria > Pseudomonadota > Gammaproteobacteria > Burkholderiales > Usitatibacteraceae > FEB-7. Next base: position 5,140 of record JAKOWJ010000358.1, read on the forward strand.
CGGGGGCATCTGGCGGAAGCCGTCCAGGGATCTCGCGAGGGTCAGTTCCGAAGCCATGGCAGGGGGCGGGGCGTCATTGCGGACAGGATGAGCGCCATTATCGGAAGGCCCCCCGGCGCCCGGTCCGGGGAAAAGGGGGCGGTTTCGGCGCCGTATTCGCGGACTGGGCCGCTTGCGCGCGCGCGTAGCCTTGGCAGCAATCCCACCCCCGCGGAGGCCCCGTGAGCCCCATCCGACCCGTCGATGCCGTATCCGTGGCCGCCGTCCCCGCGGCGGGCGCCGCCTCCCCGGCCGCCAAGGGCGGCGCGGACTTCGTGAAGGCCCTGGGCGAGGCGCTTTCGCGCGCCGACGCCGCCCAGAACAACGCCGAGAGCCTCGCCAAGGCCTACCAGGCCGGCGCCGAGGGCGTCACGCTCGAGTCGAGCATGGTGGCGCTGCAGGAGGCCAACGTCTCCCTGCAGTTCGCCGTGCAGGTGCGAAACCGCCTGGTCTCGGCCTACCACGACATCATGAACATGCCCATCTAGGGCGGGCCGCCCGCCGGGCCCTAGCCCTTGCCCAGGCGGCTGCGCTCGACCTGCAGGATGTAGCGCTGGATCTGCCCCGTGACGTGCGGCGGCAGGTCCACGAACTGGCAGCCCAGGCGCTTCAACCGGGCCTTGGCGCCCTCGGCCAGCAGCTCGGCGTTGCGCACCTCGAGCGTGGCGTGGAAGTGGCCGTGGTCGGGGATGCTGATGCGGCAGTCCTCGATGTGCCCGCCCGGCTCGCGGTCGAATTCCGCGGGGTTCACCAGCAGCGCGAGGCCGCCCACCGAGAGGTCCAGCACGCGCAGGTCCAGGAGCTTGGCGGGCTGCGCCGGGTGCGTCACGCGGCAGATCACCGGGCGGCCCATGGGCACCTTCACGCGGTAGAAGTTGCGCCGCTGCAGCCGCAGCACGGAGCTGGGCAGGCGCATGCGGAAGGCGGGCCCGCCCTCGAAGACGGTCTCCTGCGGCCGGCCGGTGCTGAACTGCACCTTGATGTGGTCCACGAGCGTGACGGCCGTCAGGCGCTCGGCCTGCAGCAGGTGCAGGTCGGCCTGGCGGTCGGCGCCCCAGTCCACCACCACCTCCTCGAACTCCGGGTTCACCGCGAGCACGGTGGTGACGATGAACTCGGCGCCCTCGTTGAAGTGGATGGTGAGGAGCGATCGCTTGGCCACCATCTCGCGCAGCAGCGCGATGATCTCGATCCGGTTGTGGATGAGGCAGTTGTCGATCTGGCTGTCCGGCGGCACGGGCAGGGCGGCGGCGTTCACGGCGCCTCCTGCAGGCCGGGAAGGGGCCGGGCCAGGCGGTCCAGGCGCGCCAGGTGCGCCAGCACCTCGGCCACCGCCACGAAGAGCGCCGGCGGGATGGCCTGGTCCAGCTCGATGCGCAGCAGCGCGGGCGCGAGCCCCGGCGCCTCGTGCACGGGCACGCCCGCGCCGCGGGCGGCGGCGATGATGGCCTCGGCGAGCCAGCCTTCGCCCTTGGCCACCACGCGCGGGGCGGGGTCGCCGGCGCCGTAGGCCAGGGCCACGGCGGCGGGGCGGGGGGCGGGGCGCGACTCAGCCATGGCTCACCGCCTGGCGATCGAGGCGCAGGCCGCGCGCGGCGAGCGAGCCGGCAAGGTCGTCCTCGGCGCCGGCGATCGCGGCGCCGGCCTCGGGCGCGGCCGCGAAAGCGACGCTCAC
>JAKOWJ010000273.1 GCA_029781595.1 Pseudomonadota bacterium
GCGGCGCGCGCCGGCCTCACCGCCGCCCTGCTGGCCAGGCACGGCTTCACCGCCAGCCCCCGTGCCATCGAGGCGCCACTCGGCTACGCCCGGGTCGTCTCCACCAAGTGCGACTGGCGGGAGGCCGTGGACGCGCTGGGCAGCCGTTTCGAGATCTCGACCAACGCCTACAAGCCCTACGCCTGCGGCGTCGTCATCCACCCTGCCATCGACGCGGCCACGCAGCTTCGCGAGCGTGGCGTGAACCCCGCCGACGTCGAGCGTGTCGAATTGCGCGTGAACCCCCTGGCCCTGGCGCTCACCGGCAAGCAGGAGCCGCGCGACGGGATGGAGGGCAAGTACAGCATCTATCACGGTTTCGCCGCGGGCCTCACCTTCGGGCGCGCGGGCGAAGAGGAGTTCTCCGATGCCATCGTCACGAGGCCTGACATGATCGAGCTGCGCCGCAAGGTCGTCGCCACCGTCGATACCGCCGTCCGCGAGGAGTCCGCGGACGTCACCGCCATCCTCGAGGACGGCCGCCGCGAGCACGTGTTCGTGGAGGCGGCCCTCGGCAGCGTGCAGCGCCCGATGACGGACGCGGCGCTGGAGGCCAAGTTCACCGCGCTCGCCTTGCCCGTGCTGGGGGCGCCGAAGACGGCGGCCCTCATCGCCGCGTGCTGGGGCGTGGGCGCCGCGCCGGACGTCTCGGCCCTCGTCGCGGCGGGGCGGCCATGAGTGCCCGGCCCCGCATCGTCGTCCTGGACGACTACGAGCGCGCCATGAAGCGGTGCGCCGACTGGTCCGCCATCGAGGCAAGGGCGGACGTGAGCTTCCACCACGACAAGCTCCGGGGCGAGGCCCTGGTGACGGCGCTGGCGGAGGCGGACGCGGTGGCGGTCGTGCGCGACCGCACGCCCTTCAAGGAGGAGCTGCTCGGCAAGCTCCCGAAGCTGCGCTACCTGGTGTTCACCGGGGCGCGCAACACGCAGATCGACCCGGTCGCCCTGGCCGCGCGCGGCATCACGGTGAGCAACACGGGCAAGGACCGCGGCAAGGACCACACGGCCGAGCTCACCTGGGCGCTCATCCTCGCGGCGGCCAACCGGCTGGAGTCGCAGCTCGCGCTGGTGCGGGCGGGCAAGTGGCGCGACGGCGCGGTGCTGCCGCCCATCCTGCGCGGCGAGCGCCTGGGCCTGGTGGGCTTCGGCGAGATCGGGCAACGCGTGGCCAAGGTGGGCGCGGCGCTGGGCATGGAGCTCGTCACCTGGAGCCCGCACATGACGCCGGAGCGGGCCTCGGCGGGCGGGGCCATCGCCATCCCGCTCGATGAGCTGCTCGCGACCAGCAAGGTGGTGAGCCTGCACCTGGTGCCGTCGGACGCGACGCGAAAGCTGCTGGACGCGCAGCGCCTGGCCTGCATGCGCGAGGACGCGATCCTCGTGAACACCTCGCGCGCCGCGCTCATCGACATGGCCGCGCTTCCCGAGGCGCTGGCCAAGGGCCGGCCGGGCGCGGCCGCCATCGACGTGTTCGAGGAGGAGCCGCTGCCGGTGCCGCACGCGCTGCGGATGCTGCCCAACGCCGTGCTCACGCCGCACCTGGGGTTCGTGGCCGAGCCCGTTTTCGAGCAGTTCGCCCGCGGGGTGGTGGAGTGCCTTTCCGCCTGGCTGGAGGGCAGGCCCCTCGTGCGGGTGATGCCGCCGCCGGCGTAGGTCCTTCGCCCGAGCCTTCGCTGATCGCGGTCAAGAAAGGGGCTTGCGGCGGGAATCCCGCCGTCGCACCCTAGTCCCATGTTGGCGCGGTCGCTCCGGGCCACGGGGTCCGCGGGCCCGCGCTCCCACTGCGGAGGCCGCCATGACCGACATCGCCAAGCTCCTGGGCGCGGAAGCCGAATCGCTCCTGGGCCACACCTGCAAGGGCATCGACCGCAGGCACCTGCACCTGCCCGGGCCGGACTACCTCGAGCGCGTGTTCGAGCAGACGGACCGCAAGCCCTCGGTGCTGCGCTCGCTCGCCTGCCTCTTCGGCCACGGCCGGCTCGCGGGCACGGGCTACCTCTCGCTGCTGCCCGTGGACCAGGGCATCGAGCACTCGGCCGGCGCCTCCTTCGCGCCCAATCCGGCGTGCTTCGACCCGGCGGGCATCGTTCAGCTCGCCATCGAGGGCGGGTGCAACGGCGTGGCTTCCACGCTGGGCGTGCTGGGGGCCGTCTCGCGGCGCTACGCGCACCGCATCCCGTTCGTGGTGAAGATCAACCACAACGAGTTCCTCTCGTACCCCAACACCTACGACCAGAGCCTCTTCGCGAGCGTGGAGCAGGCGTTCGACATGGGGGCGGTGGCGGTGGGCGCCACGGTGTACTTCGGCTCGGCCGAGTCGCGCCGGCAGATCCAGGAGATCTCGCAGGCCTTCCACCGCGCGCACGAGCTGGGACTGGCCACGATCCTCTGGTGCTACCTGCGCAACTCCGCGTTCAAGAAGGACGGCGTCGACTACCACGTGGCCGCGGACCTCACGAGCCAGGCCAACCACCTGGGCGTGA
>JAKOWJ010000295.1 GCA_029781595.1 Pseudomonadota bacterium
GCGAAGGGCGACAAACACGACAAGCACGACCAGCCAGCCTCCGCACCTGCGGAGGCGGCCGCAGCGGCGCCGGCAGCCCCGGCCGCCCCGGCGGCCGACGACAACGGAGCAGCCTGATGCCGAAGATGAAGACGCACCGGGGCGCCGCCAAGCGCTTCCAGGTCACCGGGAGTGGGAAGATCCGCCGCCGCAAGGCGTTCCGGGCCCACCTCCTCGAGAAGAAGCCCACCAAGCGCACGCGCCGCCTCAAGGGCTACGCGATCCTCGAGGGCGGTGACGCCAAGCGCGCCGAGCGCCTGCTCGGTCGTCGCTAGGCCCTCCGCTCCACCCTCTCTCGCTACTTTCCACCCTCGCTCGCCTCCGCTCGCTCCGTTTCCGCTCGAGTAGGCAAGCGCCAACCAGGAGTCACACGAAATGGCCAGGGTCAAGCGATCCGTCCACGCAAAGAAGGCCCGCCGCAAGGTCCTCGATCGGGCCGAGGGGTACCGCGGGCAGCGGAGCCGCTCCGTTCGCAAGGCGAACGAGCAGGTCATGCACTCGGGGAACTACGCCTACCGCGACCGCCGGGCGCGCAAGGGTGAGTTCCGCAAGCTCTGGATCATGCGCATCAACGCGGCATGCCGCCAGCACGACATCTCCTACTCGCGCTTCGTCGCGGGCCTGAAGGCCGCGGAGATCGAGGTCGACCGCAAGATCCTCGCCGACCTCGCCGTGCGTGACGACGCCGCCTTCGGCGCGCTCGTCACCACCGCGCGCGAGGCGCTCGACGCCGCCTGAGCGGCGCCGTCGCATCGCCACACCGGAACACCGGACGAGGGAGGAGCGGGTGTCCGCGGCCGAGCCGCTGGGCGCCCGCTCTCCTGATGTCCGGCGCCTGCGTGACCTGCTGCGCGACGCGCGTGCGCGCGCGGCCGAGCAGGCGTTCGTCGTCGAGGGCCCGCACGCGCTCGAGGGTGCGCTCGACCGCGGCGCCCCGATCGAGGCCGTGTACCTCGGGCCCCGTGCCGACACCGCCTTCCCCGATCTCGTCGGTCGCCTGCACGGCACGGGCGTGCGCGTGCACGGCCTCAAGGAAGGCGTGCTCGAGAAGGTCGG
>JAKOWJ010000299.1 GCA_029781595.1 Pseudomonadota bacterium
CGCACCACGTTCACCAGCGCGCGCGCGAGGTACTTGCCGTCGCAGGTGAGGGTCTCGGGCAGGCTCTGCGGCGGCTTGATGGCCACCTCGTGGCCGCTTGCGCGCATCTCGTCCTTCGCGCGCCGGATCACGTCGTCCACCAGCACGCGCGCCGGGATCTCCCTGGGCGAGTAGGGCGGCGCCTGGCGCAGGCTCGCGAGCAGCAGCAGCTCGTTCACCAGTTCCTCCAGTTCCTCCACGTCCTTGCCCATGGCCGCGAAGCGCTCCTCGCGCTCGACGACGGAATCGGACTCGCGCGCGAGCTCCAGGTCGAACTTGAGCTGCGCGAGCGGCGTGCGCAGCTCGTGGGCCACGCCCTGCTCCAGGTCTCGGTGCGACTCCAGCAGGCGCTGGATGCGCTCCGTCATGGCGTTGAAGGCGCCGGCGATGGGCTCGACGAGCGAGGCGCGGCCCACCTTGGCGCGGGCCTCCAGGTCGCCGTCGCCCAGGCGCCCGGCGGCCTCCGTGAGGTTCTCCAGGTCGCGGTACAGCGGCTTCACCCAGCGCAGCAGGATGAGCGCGAGCCCCAGCGTCACCAGCGCCACGATGATCGTGTAGTAGATCGCGAGGTACTCGTACAGGCCCACCCACTCGATGCGCAGCACGCGGTCGCCGGGGCCGGGGAGCTTGCGCAGGTACACCTGCCCTCCGCCCGGGCGGTCGCGGAAGGCGATCTCGCCGGCCGCCAGGCGCGCCTTCTCCGGCGCGGACATGAACCAGTCGTCCGCCACCTGCGCCATGGGGAGGATCCGGTGCTCGATGCGGAAGGTGGCCTCGATCTCCTTCAGCCGCCCCTGCCAGTCCGGCACCTCGTGCGCGCCGATGATGCGCTCGGCGCGGTCGAACGCCTGGCCCGCGCGCTTGCGCTGCGTCTCGGCGTGCATCTGCGCCATCACCTGGTCCGTGAGGTACATGAACAGCACGAACGCCGCCGTGGCCGGCAGCATCAGGAACAGGTACACCCGCAGGAACAGCTTCAGCATGTCCGCAACGCTGGCGCGTCAACGGAAAATCGGGGACGCTCCCCGATTTCCGAAAACCGGGGACGCTCCCCGATTTCCGCCGAGGACGTCGAGACGGTCCGCAGTCTCCTCTCGAAATCGGGGAGCGTCCCCGATTTTCCGCACGCCATGCCGGGCGAGCCTAGGCGTCGGCCGCGAAGAGGTAGCCGCGCAGCCGGACGGTCTTGATCATCGACTCGGCCCCGCCCGCCTCGTTGAGCTTGCGGCGCAGGCGGCAGATGCGCGCGTCGATGGAGCGGTCCAGGCCGTCGTAGTCGATGCCG
>JAKOWJ010000307.1 GCA_029781595.1 Pseudomonadota bacterium
CGACCACGGGCACGGCCACGACCACGACCATGGCCACGATCACCGCCACGATCACGGCCACGATCACGGCCACGATCACGGTCACGGTCACGATCACGGCCGCGGCCACGGCGACCTCAACATGCGCGCCGCCTACCTGCACGTGCTCGCGGACGCCTTCACCTCCATCCTCGCCATCGGCGCCCTGGCGGCCGGCATGCTCGCGGGCTGGGCGTGGCTCGACCCCGTCATGGGGCTCGTGGGCTCCGCGGTCATCGCCTGGTGGTCCAAGGGACTGCTCGCGCAGTCGTCGCGCGTGCTGCTGGACCGCGAGATGGACGCGCCCGTGGCCGGGGCCGTGCGCCGGGCCATCGAGGTGGACGGCGACGCGGAGATCGCGGACCTGCACCTCTGGCGCGTGGGCCGCGAGCGCTTCGCCTGCATCCTCACCATCGTCGCGCGCGCCCCGCTCACGCCGGACGCCTACCGCGAGCGGCTGGCGCCGATCGAGAGCCTGGCGCACGTGTCGGTGGAGGTGAACCGCTGCCCGAGCGACTGCTGCCCGCGCTAGGGCGACGGCGGGCGACCCACGGGAGGAGACGGCATGGACGCAAGGGCACGGGAGGTCCTCGATTTCTGGTTCGGCGAGCCCGGCACGCCGGGGCACGGCGAGCCGCGCGCGCAGTGGTTCCGAAAGGACGCGGCCTTCGACGACGAGATCCGCCGCCGCTTCCTCGCGCTGCACGCCTCGGCGGCGCTGGGCGAGTGCGAGGCGTGGGCGGGCGAGCCGCGCGGGCTGCTCGCGCTCGTCGTCGTGCTCGACCAGTTCTCCCGCAACCTCTACCGGGGGGACGCGCGCGCCTTCTCGCAGGATGCGCAGGCGCTCGCGTGCGCCGAGCGGATGCTCGCGGAAGGCTGGGACGCCGGACTCCTCCCGGTGGAGCGGCAGTTCTGCTACCTGCCCTTCGAGCACGCCGAGGACCTCGCGCGGCAGGACCGGTCGGTGGCCCTCTTCGCCGCGCTCGAGGCGTTCCCGCAGACCCGCGGGCTCGCCGAGTGGGCGGAGAAGCACCGCGTGATCGTGCGCCGCTTCGGCCGCTTCCCGCACCGCAACGCGGCGCTGGGGCGCGAGTCGACGCCCGAGGAGACCGCGTTCCTGCGCGAGCCGGGCTCGTCCTTCTAGGCCGCCCGCGCCGCCCAGTCGCCGCGCGCGAGGCGGTAGAGCACGTGCCGCCGCACGGGGCAGTCGGCGGCCAGGCGCGGGTGGTCGAACTCGCCGTCGCGGCGCATCCCGAGGCGCGCCATGACGGCCTGCGAGCGCGCATTGGACGTGGCGGTGAAGGCGACGATCTCCCCGAGCGCCAGCTCGCCGAAGCCGAACGCGAGCGCCGCGCGCGCGGCCTCCGTCGCGTAGCCGCGGCCCCACGCGTGCCGCGCGAGCCGCCAGCCGATCTCCACGCAGGGCGTGAAGTGCGCCTCGAACGGGGGCTGGGACAGGCCCGTGAAGCCGACGAAGGGTTCCCCGCCGATCTCCTCCAGGGCCCAGAAGCCCCAGCCGCGCGAGGCGATCGCCGCCATCACGCGGCGGGCCGAGGCGTCGCTCTCCTCGCGCGACTGCGTGGCCGGGAAGTGCGCCATGACCTCCGGGTCGGCGTTCAGGGCGGCGAAGGGCGCGAGGTCGGACTCGCGCCAGGGGCGCAGCCGCAGCCGCGGCGTCTCGAGGATCATCGGGGGGCCCGGGGGGAAAGGGGCCCCATTCTAGCCGCTAGCCCTTCGGCCGGCGGCGCGAGCCCTCGTAGTCGTCCGGCACCTTGAAGAGGTCCGCGGCGGGCTCCTCGCGGCGGATGTGCGTGAGGCGGTAGACCGTGTCGCCGTAGCGGGGGTCGGACTGCCGCGTGAGCACGGTGACCTTGAGCTCCGGCGAGTACCACGACTCGTGGCGCACCACGATCGGGTCGCGGTTGCCGATCTCGCCGGCCGGGATGGTGCGCGTCACCGCCGTGCCCTCGGCCTTCACGCCCTCGATGGTCTTCGTGCCCAGGGAGCTGCGCTCGCCCTTCGGCGGCAGGAGCGAGCCGTCGAGGCGGCCGCCCAGGGGGCCCAGGAGCGGCGGCATGGGCGGCTCGGGCGGCACCGGAGGCGCCGGCGCGTGCGCGCCGTGCCACGCGAACTCCTCGGGGCCGCGCACGACGTGCACGCGGACCTCCTCGCGCTTCGTGCCGGCGGGGCCCTCGATCGACTTGACGATCACGCCCGGCGCGTACGCCCCGTCGGCGAGGGGCTTGCCGTCCACGGTGACCTTGTCGCCGTCCACCACCACGCTCTTGCCGTCGAGGGTGATCTCGGCGTGCCCGCGCAGGCGCTTGCCGTCGAGGCTCGCCTTGCCGTTCTCCACGCGCAGCTCGTGATCGCCCAGGCGCACCACCTGCACGGACTTGCGGTGGCCCGAGAAGGCGAAGGAGGGCAGGCGCACGGCCTTGCGCGTGCCCGGCAGCAGCATGACGGCGGTGCCCGCCACGGGGTCGCGCAGCTCGATGGACTTGGCCTCGCCGCCCACCACGGTCTCCTGGCGCGTGCGGCCCTCGCCGTCGCGATAGACGCGCCCGGAGGTGGTGCGCGAGATGACGTTGCCGTCGGCGAGCTTCTGCGTCACCTCCGTGGACACATCGGCGCTGTAGGGCGCGCCCTTCACGGGCCTGGCGGCCGCGAAGCGCTCGCCGAACATCGTGCCGAACGAGGCGCGGAAGTCGTCGGCCCATTCCCGCCAGGCGTCGGCGGTGGCTCGGGCCCTGGCGGCGTCGGCGATGACCTGCCGCGTGTCGACGACGATGCGCCGCTCGAGCCGCGCGTCCGGCACTTCCACGGGGGCGGCGGGCGCCTCGGGCGGCGCCGGCACGGGCGCCTGGGCGAGGGCGGCGCAGGCCGCGGTGCCGGCCAGGGCGAGGAGGGCGGGGGCGGTTCTCATGGAGGTCCTTTCGGGTCGAGTCAGTCGAGGATCCGCACGGCGAGCACCTGGCCGTCGGCGGAGTAGAGCATCTCGGCGCGCACGGGCTCGCCGGCGCGCTCGGGCGGCACGGGCAGCCCCCACTGCGCCAGCAGCGCCGGCGGGAATTCCGTGCGCACCACCGTGGCCTGCGGCTCGAGGGCGATGCGCTCGAGCGGACGCAGGGCGATGAAGGGTCCGGCGTCCGCGGCGGGCCCGGCCGCCGGCGGGGGAGGGACTTCGGCGGCCGGGTGCGAGCCGGGCGCGCGCACCATCCAGCTCACCACGGCGACGACGGCCACCATGGCGAGCGGCGGCATCCACCACAGCCGCGGCCGGGTCGCGGCCCGCTCGCGGTCGCGCTCCCCGCGGAACGCCGCCACGAGCCGCGGCTCGAGCGCCTCCGGGGCGCGCACGTCGCCCAGCGCCTCGCGCAGGTCGTCGAGCCGGGCGGCCAGGCGCGCCTCGCGCACGGCGGGATGCAGTTCGTGTCCGCTTGCGTTCATGAAGCCTCCTTCGCGCGATCCGGGGCGTCGAGCAGCCCCAGGCGCGCCAGCCGGTCGGCGAGCTGCGCGCGGGCGCGCGACAGGCGCGAGCGCACGGTGCCGATGTCGATGCCGCAGACCTGCGCCGCCTCCGCGTAGGAGAGCTCCGAGAGCTCGCAGAGGATGAGCACGTCGCGGTAGTGGGGGGCGATCGCGGCGAGGGCCGCGCGCACCTGCTCGGCCGACTCGCGCCGCAGCAGCCGCTCGGCCGGGCACGCCGTGTCCACCTGCCCGAGCGAGGCGTCGCGGCCGTCGAATGCCTCGGGGTCGGTCGCGTCCTCGCGGGCGGCGCTCTCGCGGCGGGCGAGGTTGCGCGCCACGCCGCACAGCCACGCGCCCAGCGAGCCGCGGGCGGGATCGAAGAGCTGCGGGCGCGTGATGAGCACGAGGAAGGCCTCCTGCGTGAGATCGGCCGCCGTGGCGGCCGAGCCGGTGCGCAGCAGCGCGTAGCGGTACACCGCGTCCCGGTGCCGGCGGTAGAGCGCGACGAAGGCCTCCTCGTCGCCTTGGCGCATGCGGGCGAGCAGGCTCAGTTCGGGCTGCATGTTCCGGGGGGGCATGGGGGTCGTCGCATCGTCCTCCTCCCTATTGCGACGGAACCCGCGAAAAGTTCCCGGCCGGGGCGCGCCGGTCGGCGCGGCGCTCAGGACGGCTCGGCGTCGGGGTGCTTCGCCGGCTGGGTGAGGTCGAAGGCCGGCAGGGCGAGGCAGGCGCCCACCACCGCCTCCACGGCCGGGTAGGGCGCCGTGGGCACCCGGAAGCGCCGGGCGTTGAACACCTGGGGCACCAGGCACACGTCCGCCACGGTGGGGGAAGCGCCGAGGCAGAAGGGGCCGGGCCCGGGACGGGACGCCAGCATTCGCTCGACCGCGGCGAGCCCCTCGTCGACCCAGTGCGCGTACCAGCGCTGGCGCGCCTCGCCGTCCAGCCCCAGGTCGTGCTCGAGGTAGCGCAGGACGCGCAGGTTGTTGAGCGGGTGGATGTCGCAGGCCACGGCGAGGGCGACGGCGCGCACCCAGGCGCGCTCGGCGGGGCGCTCCGGCAGCAGGGGCGGGCTCGGGTGCGTCTCCTCGAGGTATTCCATGATGGCGAGCGACTGCGTGAGCGTGAGGTCCCCGTCCTCCAGCACGGGCACGAGCCCCAGCGGGTGGCGGGCGAGGTGCGCCGGGCCGCGCTGCTCGCCCCGCAGCAGGTGCACGGTCCGGCGGTCCGCCTCGAGACCCTTGAGGGCCAGGGCGATCCGCACCCGGTACGCGGCGGAGGAGCGCCAGTAGTCGTGCAGGAACATGGTGGCGGCATCTTATACTTGGCCGTGGAGAGCGCCACCCGACCCATGCCCCTGCCCCCCAGCCGCGAGGACCTCATCCGGCGCCTGGCCGACGCGCCGCCGATCGAGGACCTGCTCACCGCCGACGACCTCGAGAAGCAGCGCACGGCCGCCACGGCCGCGCTCACGCCGGCGGCGGTGCTGCTGCTGGTGGTGAACCGGCCCGGCGAGCCGACGGTGGTCTTCACGCAGCGCACGGCGCACCTCGCGGACCACGCGGGCCAGATCAGCTTCCCGGGCGGGCGGGCCGAGGCGGGCGACGAGGGGCCCGCGCACACGGCGCTTCGCGAGGCCCGGGAGGAGGTGGGCATCGACCCGGCCGGCGTGCAGGTCCTGGGCGAGCTGCCGGACTACCACACCTCCACGGGCTACCGCGTGCGGCCGGTGGTGGGCTGGGCCGAGCCGCCCATCGAGTACGCCCCCGATCCCTTCGAGGTGGCCGACGTCTTCGAGGTGCCGCTGGGATTCCTGCTGGAGGCCTCGAACCACCGCCTGGAGACGGCCTTCTACAAGGGGCGGCTGCGGCACTACTGGGCGATGCCCTGGCAGGGGCGGTTCATCTGGGGCGCCACCGCGGGGATGCTGGTCACCTTCCAGCGCATCGTGTCGCGGCGCTGAAGCGCGCGCGGGCGAAAAAAAGGGCCCCTCGCAGGGGCCCCCAACTCCACGCATCCGGCGGTCGAGCGCAACTCCGCCGAATTCCGGTGCCCCTCGCGGGGCGAGATCAATCCGTCACGCCGCCACTCTAGGCGACGGGGGGATTTCCGTCCAATTGATAATCGTGGATAAAGCTATCGACGGCGTCGATGACTTGGCGCAGGGCGCGCGAGCGCCACCAGCCGTTCGCGCACCCAGCGGTGCGCCGGGTCGTTGGCCGTGCGCTGGTGCCACGCGATGCACAGCGTGTAGCCGGGGATCGCGAGCGGCGGCTTGCGCACGCGCAGCCCGAAGCGCGCCGCCTGGGCGGTCGAGATGCGCTCGGGCAGCAGGGCCACGAGGTCGTTCTCCGCGAGGAGCGCGAAGGCGCTCGCGAAGGCCGGCACCGACACCGGCGCGCGCCGGCGCAGGCCCCGCGCGGCGAGCGCCCGGTCCACGAGGGCGGCGCTGCCGCCGTGGGCCGTCACCACCACGTGCGGGAAGTCGAGCAGGCGCTTCACGGTGAGCTTGCCGCCGGCGAGCGGGTGGCCCTCGCGCATCACGCAGACGAAGGACTCGTCGACGAGGCGCGCGTGGTACAGGTCGCGGCTCTCCGGCGGGTCCACGGCCGTGGCGAGGTCCAGGTCGCCCGCGACCAGCCGCGCGAGGCTCTCGTCCGACGGCCGGGGCAGCACCTCCAGCGCGATGCCCGGCGCCTCGCGCGCGAGCGCGGCGTGCAGGGCCGGCAGGATCATGAGCCCGCCGTAGTCGGACAAGCCGATGCGCACGTGCAGGCGCGCGCGCGCCGGGTCGAAGCGCGCGGGCAGCGACAGGGCGAGCGAGACGGACGCCAGCGCCGTCTTGAGGGGGCCCTGCACCCGCTTGGCGAAGGGAGTGGGCTCCATGCGGTTGCCCACCCGCACCAGCAGGGGATCGGCGAACACCGTGCGCAGGCGGTCCAGCGCGGCGCTCACCGCCGACTGGCTGAGGCTGAGGCGGTGGGCCGCCCCGGTGACGCTGCCTTCGTCGAGCAGCGCTTCCAGGGTGACCAGGAGGTTGAGGTCGTAGCGGCGCAGGTCCATCGGGCGATGGTAGCCTTCCCGGCGGTGCTTGACATGAAACGAACGGTCGTGCTATTAATTCGGCCACGTCACAGGAGCCCCGCATGACCCCGCCCGCCGTTCCCGCCACCGGAAGCCGCGCCCGCAAGGGCGAGGAGACCCGCGCCCTCATCCTGGACGCGGCGGTGCAGCAGGCGAGCGAGGGAGGGTTCGAGTCCATCACCATCGGCACGCTGGCCGAGCGCACGGGGCTCTCCAAGAGCGGGCTCTTCGCGCACTTCGGCTCGCGCACGGACCTGCAGATCGCGGCGCTGGACGAGGCCGCGCGGCGCTTCACGCAGGAGGTCTTCCTGCCCGCCTTCCGTGCCCCGCGGGGCCTGAAGCGCCTGCGCGCCCTGTTCGAGGGGTGGATCGGCTGGCCGCGGCGGGCGCACCTGCCCGGCGGCTGCCCGCTCTACGCGGCCGTCTCCGAGTACGACGACCAGCCCGGCCCGATGCGCGAGGCCGTGCTCGAGCGCCAGAAGCTGCTGCACCGCGAGCTCTCCAAGACGGTGCAGATGGCCGTCGAGGCGGGCGAGCTCGGCGCCGGCACCGATCCGGAACAGTTCACCTTCGAGATGCTGGGCATCCTCCTGGCGAGCTACCTGCGCGAGCGGCTGTTCGATCCCGAGGAAAGCGCCCGGCGTGCGGTGATCGCGTTCGAGCGCCTCGTCGCCTGCCACCTGGCGGACGCCCCCCCGGCGGCCGCGCGTTCCCCCCTTTCGTCCCGCTGAATTCGCCGGAGGTCCCGTGCCCGCCCTTGCTTTGGCCTCGAATAGCACGATCGTTCGTTTCTACTCCCTCGTCGCGTTGCGCACGCGGCTTCGCTGGGCGGCGTGGGTCGATCCCGACCGGGCGCTGGCGGAGGCCGAGCGCCTCTTCCTCACGCCGCCGCGGCGCCCGGCCCGCGACCGCGACGCGGCCTTCCTCGCCACGGGGGAAGGATTCGTGGTGACGGGCGGGCCGGCCCGGCTCGCGGCCTGGCGCTTCGGCTCGCCGCGGGCGCCGGCCGTGCTCCTGAGCCACGGCTGGGGCGGCCGCGCCGCGCAGTGGCGGGCCCTCGTGCCGGCGCTCGTCGAGGCGGGCTACCAGGCGGTGGCATTCGACCACGCGGGGCACGGGCGCTCCGGGGGACAGCTAGCCTCGCTGGTCGATTTCGCGCGGGACCTGGAGGCCGTCGCGCAGGCGGTGCAGGCGCAGGGCGCGCCCGTGGCCGGCATCGTGGGGCACTCCCTGGGGGCGGCGGCGATCGCGCCGTTCCTGCGCCGCCGGGCCGACCGGCCGCGCTGCGTGCTGCTGGCGCCTCCCGCGTCGCTCGTCGGCTACTCGTCGTGGTTCGCGCGGCGCCTGGGCCTGGGCGAAGGCCTGCGCCGCCGCCTGCAGCGCGCCGTGGAGGCGCGCTACGGCGTGCCCTGGGAGGAACTGGAGCTGCCCCGGGCCGTGGCCGGCCTCGACGCCCCGGCGCTCGTCGTGCACGACGGCGGCGACACCCACGTTCGGCCCGCCGCGGGCCTCGCCGTGGCGCGCGCCTGGCCGGGCGCGCGGTACCGGCGCACCGAGGGACTGGGGCACCACGCGATCCTGCGCGCCCCGGAGGTCGTCGCGGACGCGGTCGATTTCCTGCGCGACGCGGTGGTCTTCGCGCCGCCGCCCTTGCCGGGCGCGCGGCCCGGCCACCCGGGCTCCGCGCCCCTGCTGTGACCGACGAACGGAAGGAGACTCGCCATGCGTGAACCGATTCGCGACGACGTCCCGGCGACCCTCGCGGTGGCCGGCACTTCGTGGGCCCTGCTCGTGGCCGGCGGCTGCCTCGCCGGCGTCTTCGCCCGGCTGCCGGGCGCCGTGTGCGCCGCGCTGGCGGTCTTCGCCGGCGCCTTCGCGCTCGCCGTGCTCGTCTCGGATGCGGCCGTGCGCGAGTGGCTCGCTCCCCACCGCCGCCGGGCCGGGCGTTGGGCGGCGGGCGCGCTGGCGCTCTCCCTGGTGCCGCTGGCCGTGAGGGCGGCGGGAGAATCCGCCGCGACGCCCTCGATGGCGGGCGCCTGGCCGCTCGTGTACCTGCTGGTGGGGCCCGCCGCGCTCGCGCTGGCGGCCGCGAGCCTCACGCCACGGGCGTGGCCATCACCTTCGCCGCGCCCGGCCTCCCGCGAAGCGCCGCGTACCACCGCCCGGCCGCCGGCCGCGCCACCTGCGCGAGCGGCAGGTTGAACCAGCGGTGCGCCGCGCACCCGAGGACGATGTCCGC
This sequence comes from Pseudomonadota bacterium, assembly GCA_029781595.1. GTDB lineage: Bacteria > Pseudomonadota > Gammaproteobacteria > Burkholderiales > Usitatibacteraceae > FEB-7. The sequence continues at coordinate 8,813 of JAKOWJ010000307.1, forward strand.
CGGGGTGAACGCGTCGCCCGCGACGAACGCGCGGCCCTCGAGGTGGGCGTCCAGGACGTCCATGGCCTTTTCCGAGGCGGCGCGGGAGGCCTCCAGCAGGGCGGCGTCGCGCCGCTCCGGCGCCGTGCGCACGAGCTGCAGGAAGGCATCGCGCATGGCCGGCGTGAGCGTGGTCGCCTGCCAGTCCATCCAGCGGTCGATGTCGGCGCGCCGGCGCAGGTCGTCGGGCCACAGCGCCGTGCCGGAGGCGTGCCGTGCCGCGAGGTAGCGGACGATCGCGTTCGACTCCCAGAGCACGAAGCCGTCCTCCTCGATCACGGGCACGAGGCCGTTCGGGTTGAGGCGCCGGTACTCGGGCGTCGAGACGACGCCGAAGGACCCGCCCGCCTCGCGCCGCTCCCAGGCGAGGCCCAGCTCGTCGGCCATCCAGGCGACCTTCTGGACGTTGACGGATGTCAGGCGCCCCCAGACGGTGAGCATCGCGCCCTCCCGCGTCAGGCCACCAGGGGCGCGGCCAGCCCCGCGGTGGCGCGCGAGGTGTCGCCGCGCGCGGCCACGATCGCGTTCACCATCTCCAGCGCGCTGCGCTCGCACGGCGGCAGCGCCGCATCGCTCTCGCCCAGGGGCGTCACGCGCTCGCCCCACTGGATGGCGTGCGCGCAGTAGGTGAGGCCGCCGCCGAAGGCCGGCGTGAGCAGCTTCGCGCCCGGCCGCACGCGGCCCTCCTCGAGCGCGTCCACCAGGGCCACCGGCACGGTGGCGGCGGACATGTTGCCGTAGCGCTCCACGGTGAGGAACACCTTGTCGTGCGGCGCGCCGATGCGCTTGCCGACGAACTCGATGATGCGCAGGTTCGCCTGGTGCGGCACCACGAGGTCGATGTCCCCGATCGCGAGGCCCGCGCGCCGCAGGGCCTCGGCGGAGGCTTCCGTCATGCCGTGCACGGCGCGCTTGAAGATCTCCTGGCCGTCGAAGTCCCACCCCGTCACGCCCACGGGCACGCCGCGGTTGGCGTACGCGGCCCCCATGCCGCGCACGCGCAGGATGTGGCGCGCGTCCGCGTAGCAGCCGAGCTTCTCGGCGAGCACGCCGGCGGGCGCCTCGCTCGCCTGCAGCACCACCGCGGCGGCGCCGTCGCCGAAGAGCACCGCGACGTTGCGGTTGGACCAGTCCATGAAGGGCGAGATCACCTCCACGCCGATCACCACGGCGTTGCGCACGACGCCCGTGCGGATCATCGCGGTGGCCGAGCTCAGGCCGTAGAGGAAGCTGGTGCAGGCGGTGTTCACGTCCATGGCCGCCGCCTTCGAGGCCCCGAGCAGGGCCTGCACGCCGGAGGCGCTGTTGGGCACCTGCTCGTCGTAGGAGCAGCTGCCGAGCACCACGAGGTCCAGGTCCGCCGCGGACAGTCCCGCGCAGGCGAGTGCGCGCGAGGCGGCCACGTGCGCGAGCGCGGTCACCGGCACGTGCGAGATGCGCCGCTCGTGGATGCCCGTGCGCGAGGTGATCCAGTCGTCGCTGGTCTCCATGAGGGTCGCGAGGTCGGCGTTCGAGAGCACGGCGGGCGGCATGCACTTGCCCCAGCCGGTGATGGCGGCGTAGGTCATGTTCTTGTGTCTTTCCGGGAGCGGTGGAGGGGGAGTTTGCCCGAGTCGGGAAGGGGGCGCACTGCGCGCCGTCAGAGCCTGTGCGCGCCGACCATCAGCCGGTCGTAGACCGCGTAGCGCTCGTCGATGGCCGAGCCGTCCTCGCGCGGCTCGCGCCGCACGGTGATCCACACCTCCGGGGCGAGCGCCTCGCAGACCTCGGCGGTGTGGCGCACCTCCTCCGCGGCGATGCGGCGCGCGGCCTCCCAGGACGGGGCGCCCCAGCCCTTCACCAGGAACCAGGCGAGCGCGTCGGCGTGCGCCTCGAGGTCGGCCTCGCTCACCTCGACCACCTCGGCGATGGAGCAGCGCTGGCGCCCCTGGAGGGCGAGGAAGGAGGACTCGCAGTGGCAGCGCGGATCGCAGCGCGGGGCGCGGGAGAAGTCGCAGGCGCAGTAGCCGCCGGAGACGACCCACTCGCCGTCGCGCACGGCGCCGTGCGCGCGGTACAGGTGGTCGTCGGAGTCGTCGAGGCGGACCGCGCGCAGGAACTTCGGCATGGACCGTGCTTCTAGGGTGATGCAGGTCCCCGTATCATAGCAGGCGGCCCCGCCCGGCCGTCGCCCCGAGGAGACAAATTGCCCACGCCCAGGACCGCCATCGTCACCGGTGCCAACCGGGGAATCGGCCTCGAGATCTCGCGCCAGCTCGTGAGGGAGGGCATCCGCGTCGTCATGGGCGCGCGCGATCCCGCGAAGGGCGCGCGCGCCTGCGCCTCGCTCAAGGCGCGCGAGCTCGCCGTGAGCCACGCCCTCGACGTGAACGACACGCGCAGCGTCCGCCGCTTCGTGGAGTTCGTCGAGCGCGAGTTCGGCGCGCCGGCCATCCTCGTGAACAACGCGGGCACCTACCCCGAGGCGAGCGACTCCACCGTCGTGGGCTCCAAGACCTCGATCTGGCGCGAGACCTTCGAGACCAACCTCTTCGGGGCGGTGCGCATGTGCCGCGAGGTGGTGCCGCTCATGCAGCGCGTGGCCTACGGGCGCATCGTGAACCTCTCCTCGGGCCTGGGGCAGCTCTCGAAGATGGGCGCGGGCGGGCCGGCCTACCGCGTCTCCAAGGCGGCGCTCAACGCCCTCACCGCGACGCTCGCGGCCGAGGTGAAGGCGAGCGGCATCCTCGTGAACGCCATGAGCCCGGGCTGGGTGCGCACGGACATGGGCGGCGCCGACGCCCCGCGCGACGTGGCCGAGGGCGCGGACACGGCGGTGTGGCTCGCGACGCTGCCCTCCTCGGGTCCCACCGGGCAGTTCTTCCGCGACCGCAAGCCCATTCCCTGGTGAGCCGGCGCGCGAGGGCGCTCAGGCGGCGCGCAGGAAGAGCAGGTAGCTGTTGAGCACGTACGCCGCGAGCAGGAACAGGCTCGCCCAGCCGACCGTGCCGAACACGCGCGAGCGCGGGCGGTAGACGAGCCCGGCCACGACCGCCCCCGTCATCACGATGGCCGAGAGCGCCGAGGCGGCGTGCACCGGCGACACGTGCGACAGGATGGGGCCCTTGCGGTAGAAGAGGTCGTCCACCGCGATGACGAGCACGTCGAAGAGGTTGCTGCCCAGCAGGTTCGCGATGGCCATGTCCAGCGCCCCCAGCCGCAGGGCCGCGATCGTCACCACCATCTCCGGGAGCGAGGTGGCGAAGGCCACCAGCAGCGTGCCGACGAACGAGGCGTGCCAGCCGTGGGCCCGCGCGAGCGCCTCGCCCACGAAGGGCAGGCCCGTGCCGGCGGCGAGCACGACGGCCGCGGCGAAGGCGTAGCGCGCCGCCGCCGCGCGCAGCGTGAGCCCGTCCGCCCGCGGGCCGCCCGCCTCCTGCGCGCGCGCCAGGCGCGCGAGCTCGCGCTTCTCGTAGTTGAAGACGATCCACATCGCCAGCACGTAGAACGAGACGATCACCGGCGTGTACAGGCCCACGTGCCCCACCGCCCAGGTGCCCGGCCCCGCGCCCAGCAGCAGGTTGAAGGCGACGAAGCCGAGCAGCATGATGCCGAAGGCCGCCGACAGCAGGTGGCCGATGCCGGCCCGGTCGAAGAGCGGCTCCTCGCGGTGCAGCCAGTCCAGCACCGAGACGATCGCGAGGTTGAACACGCAGCTGCCGAGCGCGTCGCCCACGGCGATGTCCGGCGCGTCCGCGAAGGTGACGGCGCTCACGCCGGTGACGAGCTCGGGCAGGGACGTCACGGTGGCCAGCAGCAGCACGCCGACCCAGGTGCCGCCCAGGCCCGTCATCTCCGCGATGGCGTGGCCGTAGCGCGAGAGCCACACGCCGCCGAAGGTGATGAGCGCCGCGCAGGCGGCGAACGCGGCCCAGGCGAGCGCCGTCGACATGCGGCTCAGCGCCCGAAGCGCCCGCGCAGCTCGTCCATGGTGCCCACGAGCAGCGAGCGGATGCCCGGCTCGAAGGCGGAGTGCCCCGCGTCGGGCACCACGTGGTACGCCGCCTCGGGCCAGGCGCGGTGCAGGTCGTCGGCGGTGGCCGGCGGGCACACCGCGTCGTAGCGGCCCTGCACGATCACCGCCGGCACGTGGCGCACGCGCGTCACGTTCTCCAGCAGCCAGCCCTCCGGCAGGAAAAGCCGGTTCACGAAGTAGTGCGCCTCGATGCGCGCCAGGCCCAGCGCCACGCGGTCGGAGGCGAAGTCGGCCACCAGCGCCGCGTTGGGCAGCATCGTCGAGCACGAGCCCTCGTAGACGCTCCAGCGGCGCGCCGCCGGCAGGTGCACGGCCGGGTCCGGGTCCACGAGGCGCCGGTGGTAGGCGTGCAGCAGGTCGCCGCGCTCGGCCTCGGGGATGAAGCCCGCGAAGTCGCGCCAGGCCTCGGGGAAGAGGTTGCGCACGCCGTGCAGGAACCAGTCGATCTCGGACGGCCGGCCCAGGAAGATGCCGCGCAGCACCAGGGCGAGGCAGCGCTCCGGGTGGTGCTCGGCGTAGGCGAGCGCGAGCGTCGAGCCCCAGGAGCCGCCGAAGACGATCCAGCGCTCGACCGCCAGGTGCTCCCTCAGCCGCTCGATGTCCGCCACCAGGTGCGGCGTGGTGTTGCTCTCGAGGCTGCCGAGCGGGGTGGAGCGTCCCGCGCCGCGCTGGTCGAAGACGACGATGCGGTAGTGGCCCGGGTCGAAGAACTGGCGGTGCACGGGGCTCGCCCCCGCCCCGGGGCCGCCGTGCAGGAAGACCACGGGCACGCCGTCGGCGAGGCCGCTCTCCTCCCAGTACAGGCGGTGGCCGTCGCCCACCTCGAGGAAGCCGCCGCGGCGCGACTCGATGGCGGGGTAAAGGGGGACCGGGTCGCCCGGCTTGCGCAGCGCTTCGGGGGGCATGGGCCGGACTTTACCAGAGCGCGGGCCGGGCCCGCCCGCCTTGCCCCGCGTCAACGGTCCGCGCGAGGCGAACCCGCTACACTATGTCGCGTCGCAGCATCGCCGGCGAGGAGGATTCGTGCTCTACCAGCTCTACGATTGGCAGCGGGCCGCGCTGGAGCCGTGGCGCGCCTTCGCGCAGGCGGCGCACGCGTTCTACGGCCACCCCGCCAGCCCCCTCGCGCAGCTGCCCGGCAGCCGCAACGTCGCGGCCGCCTTCGACCTCATGGGGCGGCTCACCCAGCGCTACGAGCGCCCCGAGTTCGGCATCCCGCGCGTGCGCTGCGGCGGGGCCGAGTTCGCGGTGCGCGAGGTGCACGAGCTGGAGCGGCCCTTCTGCCGCCTGCTGCACTTCGTGAAGGAGGGCGCGCCGCCGCAGCCGCGCGTGCTGGTGTTCGCCCCGCTCTCGGGCCACTTCGCCACGCTGCTGCGCGACACCGTGCGCACGCTCCTCGCGGACCACGACGTGTGGATCACGGACTGGACAGACGCCAAGGAGGTGCCCCTTTCCGCCGGGCCCTTCCACTTCGACGACTACGTGGACTGCGTGCGCGACTTCCTGCGCTTCCTGGGCCCGCAGGCGCACGCCGTGTCGGTGTGCCAGCCCACGGTGCCGGTGCTCGCGGGCGTCTCGCTCATGGCGCAGGCCGGCGAGGCCCTGCCGCGCTCGCTCACCATGATGGGCGGGCCCATCGACACGCGCGCGAGCCCGACGGCGGTCAACGACTTCGCCAAGCACCGGCCGCTTTCCTGGTTCGAGGCCAAGGTGATCCAGCGCGTGCCCATGCGCTACCCCGGGTTCATGCGCCGCGTCTACCCGGGCTTCCTCCAGTTCGCGGGCTTCGTGGCCATGAACCCGGACCGGCACGTGGACTCGCACGTGCAGTACTACCGTCACCTCGTGCGCGGCGACGGCGAGAGCGCCGGGGCGCACCGGCGCTTCTACGACGAGTACAACGCGGTGATGGACCTGCCGGCCGAGTACTACCTGGAGACGGTCGAGCGCGTCTTCCACGACCACCTGCTGCCGCGCGGCCGGCTCGAGGTGCGCGGCGAGCGCGTGCGGCCCGAGCGCATCCGCGGCACGGCCCTGCTCACCATCGAGGGCGAGATCGACGACATCTCGGGGCCGGGGCAGACGAAGGCCGCGCACGGGCTGTGCAGGGGCCTCGCCGCCGACCGCCGGGCGCACTACCTCGCGCCGGGCGTGGGCCACTACGGGATCTTCTCGGGGCGCAAGTTCCGCGAGCTCGTCTACCCCCGCATGCGCGAGTTCATCGCGCGCCACGACCGCTGAAGGCGCCTGGAGGCCCCATGGCCAAGCCCGTCACCCCGCAGGACATGTTCGACCTCTGGCAGAAGATGGTGAACCCCGGGGCCTATCCCCTGCAGAGCCTCATGTTCCCGGTGCTGGACGCCGGCGAGCTCGAGAAGAAGATCGCCGAGCTGGAGACGGTGGAGCACTGGCTCAAGGCGAACCTCAACATGCTGCAGCTCTCGATCAAGAGCCTGGAGTACCAGCGGCAGGTGGTGAAGGGCGGCGAGCGCCTGCGCGCCGCGCTGGAGGATCCGGCGCCGCCCGAGGCCGGGGGCGAGATCCCCAACCCGGCGATGTGGGCCTGGAACATGATGGCCCAGGCCGGCACGGAGGCCGCCGAGGCCATGGGCCGTGCCGTGGAGGCCGCCGGCGAGGCGGCCGCGGGCGAGAGGGAACGCGCGCCCAAGGCCGCGCCGCGCAAGCCGCGATCGCGCAAGGCGAAGTAGCGCTTCCGGGGCCGCCGGCCGCCTAGTGGCGGTGGCGGTTGGGGCAGCCCTCGCAGGACTCGATGGGCTCGCCGTCCGGCCCCAGCACCGCGGGGCCGCCGCAGGAGCCGCGCAGGCACCGGCCGGTCATGCGCGAGCCCAGGGCCATGCCGCCCACGGCCAGCGCGATGAGCACGAAGGTGACGAGGAAGACCGCGACGAGGGTCTCGCCCATGCTCAGGCCTCGGCCGCGCCCAGCGCCTCGAAGGCGGGGCTGCGGCGCACGGTGAATCGCCCGCCCTCGGCGCGCTCGATGAAGCAGGCGCGAAGGCCCGTCCGGGCCGCGTGCTCGTAGCCGCGCGCCGCGCCCATCACGAACAGGGCCGTGGCCATCGCGTCGGCGTACGCGCAGTCCTCGGCCACCACGCTCACGGAGGCGAGCCGCCCGCGCGCCGGCTCGCGCGTGGCCGGGTCGATCTCGTGCGAGTAGCGGCGGCCGCCCCGCTCGAAGTAGATGCGGTAGTCGCCGGAGGTGGCCATCGAGAGCCCGTCCAGCGGCACCACCAGCATCGCCTGCTGCGGCACGGCGTCGGGGCGCTCGATGCCGATGCGCCACGGGCGGTTCTCGGCGTTGCGGCCGCGGCAGCGCACCTCGCCGCCGGCCTCGATCATGTAGTCGGTCGCGCCCAGGGCCTCCAGCGCGCGCGCCGCGAGGTCCACGCCGTAGCCCTTGGCGATGCCGGAGAGGTCCGCGCGCAGGCCCTCGCGCGTCTTGGCGAGGGTGCCGGCGGCCTCGTCCACCGAGATCGCGCGCCAGTCGATGCGCGCGGACAGCGCCGCGAGCTCCGCGGGCGCGGGCACGCGCTGCGCCTTCGAGGGCCCGAAGCCCCAGGCGTCCACCGCGGGCGCGACGGTCACGTCGAAGGCGCCGCCGGTCTCCCCGCTCACGTGGCGGGCGAGCGCGAAGACCTCCAGCGTCTCGCGCGAGACGGCCAGCGGCTCGCCCGCGGCCAGGGCGTTGAAGCGGCCCAGTTCGGCCTCGGGCAGGTAGGTGGACATGCGCGAGACCACGCGCTCGAGCGCCGCGGCCACCGCCTCGGCGGCGGGCTTCGCGAGGGCCTCGGCGCGCGCGCCCGCGAGCTTGGCGTTCCAGACGGTGCCCATGGCCGGGCCCTGCATCGCCGCGAGCGGGCGGCGCGCGAGGCCGCCGAGCTCGCCGCAGCCGGCGAGGAGCGCGCCGGCGCCCAGGGCCTGCAGGACGGTGCGGCGGCGGGGGGAGAGGAGAGTGTCCATGGCGTCTTTCCTGGTCGGTCAGGTGCCCGGGCCGCCGGCGAGGCGCACGGCCGCTTCGAAGCGGCCTTCCCCGTGGCGGATGAGCTGGTAGGCGAGGTCGCGGATGGAGACGAGCCCGTGCACGTGCGGGCCGTCGATCACCAGCAGGTGCCGGTGCCGGTGCACGTACATGAGGGCGAGCGCGGCCTCGAGGGTGGTGCCGGGCGAGACGAAGTGCACGTCGCGGGTCATCACCAGCGAGAGCGGGGTCTTCTTCGGGTCCAGCCCGGCGCGCACCACGCGCATCATGACGTCGCGCTCGGTGAAGATGCCGGCGACGAGCGCGTCCTCGGTGCTCACCACCACGGCGCCGATCTCGTGCGAGGCCATGAGCTCCACGGCGTCCGCGACGGTGGCGGAGGCCGCGATGGTGTGCAGCTGGTCCATGCCGCGGTCGCGGAGCGATCCCATCACGCTGGCTACGGTCATCGTCTTGTCTCCCCGGTTTTCAGGACCCGAAGTCGTCGAGCATGATGTTCTCGCGCTCCACGCCCAGGTTGAGCAGCATGTCGATCACGGCCTTGGTCATGGGCCCGGGGCCGCACATGTAGTACTCGATGTCCTCGGGCGCCGGGTGGTCCTTCAGGTACTGGTCGTACAGCACCTGGTGGATGAACCCCGTGTAGCCCGTCCAGTTGTCCTCCGGCAGGGGCTCGGAGAGCGCCAGGTGCCAGCGGAAGTTCGGGTTCTCGCGCGCGATGGCGTCGAACTCGTCCTGGTAGAAGGCCTCCTTCAGGCTCCTCGCGCCGTACCAGTAGGTGGCCTTGCGCTTCGTGTGCAGGCGGTGGAACTGGTCGAAGATGTGCGAGCGCATGGGCGCCATGCCCGCGCCGCCGCCCACGAAGCACATCTCGGCGTCGGTGTCGCGCGCGAAGAACTCGCCGAAGGGGCCGGAGACCGTCACCTCGTCGCCGGGCTTCAGGTTGAACACCCACGAGCTCATGATGCCGGGCGGGATGTCCTCGCGGTAGCCCGGCGGGAAGGCGATGCGGATGGTGAAGAGGAGGATCCCCTTCTCCATCGGGAAGTTGGCCATCGAGTAGGCGCGCTGGATCGTCTGGTCGCAGGTGGAGCGGAAGCGCCAGAGGTCGAACTTGTCCCAGTCGGCGCGGAAGGGCTCCTCGATCGCGAAGTCGCGGAAGGAGAAGGCGTGCGGCGGGCACTCCAGCTGCACGTAGCCGCCGGCGCGGAACGGCACCTCCTCGCCCTCGGGCAGCGCGAGCCTGAGCTCCTTGATGAAGGTGGCCACGTTGCGGTTGGAGACCACGCGGCACTTCCACTTGCGCACGCTGAAGACCTCGGGGGCGATCTCGATCTTCATGTCGCCCTTCACCTTCACCTGGCACGCCAGGCGGCAGCCGCGCCGCGCCTCGCCCCGCGAGATGAACCCCGACTCGGTGGGCAGCAGGTCGCCGCCGCCTTCCTTCACCACCACCTCGCACACGCCGCAGGCGCCCTTTCCGCCGCAGGCCGAGGGGATGAAGATGTGGTTGTCCGCCAGGCTCCCCAGGAGGGTGCCGCCGGCGGCCACCTTCAGCGCCTTGTCCGGGTCGTCGTTGATGACGATGTTCACGTCGCCGCTCGCCACCAGGCGCGAGCGCGCGGCCATGAGCAGCAGCACGAGTGCCACGATCACGGTGGTGAACATGGCGATGCCCAGGAGGATGTCGGTCATGGCCGCGGCCCTAGAGCTGGATGCCCGAGAACATCATGAAGGCGATCGACATGAGGCCCGCCGTCACGAAGGTGATGCCCAGGCCGCGCAGGCCCCGGGGCACGTTGGAGTACGCCATCTTCTCGCGCACCGCCGCCATCGCCACGATGGCGATGGCCCAGCCCAGGCCCGAGCCCACGCCGTAGACCACGCTCTCGGCGAAGCCGTAGTCGCGCTCCTGCATGAAGAGCGAGCCCGCGAGGATCACGCAGTTCACCGCGATGAGCGGCAGGAACACCCCCAGCGTGGTGTAGAGGGCGGGCGCGAACTTCTCGACCGTCATCTCCACGACCTGCACGGCCGCGGCGATGGTGCCGATGAAGAGGATGAAGGAGAGGAAGGTGAGGTCGGCGTGCGCGAGGGCCGGCGAGATCCAGGCGAGGGCCCCCTCCTTGAGCAGGTGGTGCAGGATCAGGTTGTTGAGCGGCACCGTGAGCACCTGCACGAAGACCACCGCCGCGCCCAGGCCCAGGGCCGTGTCCACCTTCTTCGAGCAGGCGAGGAAGGAGCACATGCCCAGGAAGTAGGCGAGCGCCATGTTCTCGAGGAAGACGGCGCGGATTCCGAGGTTGAGGAAGTGTTCCATGGCGGGGGGCGGCGTCCGGCTAGTCCTTGTCCTGGAGCTCGGGCTTCACCGTCTTCAGCAGCCAGATGAGGCCGGCGATGATGAACAGGCCCGAGGGCGCGATGAGCATGAGGCCGTTGGGCACGTACCAGCCGCCGTCCTTGGCGAGCGGCAGCACGACGAAGCCGAAGACCTTGCCGGCCCCCAGGAACTCGCGCAGGAACGCCGTGAGCATGAGCACCAGCCCGTAGCCCAGGCCGTTGCCGATGCCGTCCAGCGCGGAGAGGAGCGGCGGGTTCTGCATGGCGAAGCCCTCGGCCCGGCCCATCACGATGCAGTTGGTGATGATGAGGCCCACGAACACCGACAGCTCCAGCGAGAGCTCGTAGAGGTAGGCCTTGAGCACCTGGTCGAAGACGATCACGAGCGAGGCGATGATCGACAGCTGCACGATGATGCGGATGGAGCCCGGCGTGCGGTTGCGCACCAGGCTCACGGCGATGTTGGCGAGCGTGGTGACCAGCACCACGCCGGCCGTCATCACCAGCGCCTTGTCCATGCGCGTGGTGATCGCCAGGGCCGAGCAGATGCCCAGCACCTGGATGCCGATGGGGTTGTTGGTGAGGACCGGCGTGAGCAGCGCCTGCCGGCCGGCCTTGCCGAAGACGGGCAGCGCGCTCATGCGACCCCCTTTTCACGGAAGCGGCGCAGGAACTTCCCGTAGCCGTCGTCGGAGAGCCAGTACTGCATGAGGCGGGTGACGGCATTGCTCGTGACGGTGGCGCCCGACAGGCCGTCGACGTGCAGCGGGTCCTTGTCGGGCGGCCCGGCCTGGCCCTTGATCACCCGGATGGCGGCGTGGCCCTGCGCGTCGTAGGCGTGGCGCCCCAGCCACAGCGCCTGCCAGGCGGGGTTGGCGATCTCGCCGCCCAGGCCCGGGGTCTCGCGCTGGTCGTAGTACGTGAGGCCGCGCACGGTGCTGCCGTCGCGGTCCAGCGAAAGGAAGCCGTAGATGGTGCCCCACATGCCCAGGCCCTCCACCGCGATGACCACCTGGCGCACCTCGCCGCCCTGCTTCACGAAGTAGACGATGCCGTAGTTGGGCATGCGGCCGATGCCGGCCGTGTTGGGCGGGGCCGGGTGGCTCGCCGCGGGGTCGGCGCGCGCCGCGCGCTGGTCGTAGGCGCGCGCGTCGATCTTGCCTTCCGGCACCAGCTCTCCGGTGGCGAAGTCCACGAGCCGCGCCTGGATGTCCTTCTCGAAGAAGCCCTCCACGTCGCGCACCGTCACCGGCTGCCCCGGCTTCACGAGCCCGGCGGCGAGCAGCACGTTCTTCTCCATGTAGAGCCGGGCGTTGGCCTTCTGGCGCGGCTGCAGGGAGACGGCCGCCACGGAGACCATGAGCGCGCACACCACGCACACCGCGGTGGCGAAGGCGATCGTGTAGCGCGGGCTGTCAAGCTTGGCCACGGTCGCCTCCCCGCCGCGCGCGGCGCCGGATGTTGGCCTGCACGAAGCCGTAGTCGATGAGCGGGGCCATGACGTTCATGAACAGGATCGCGAGCATGACGGCCTCCGGGTAGGCCGGGTTCACCGTGCGGATCAGCACGATGAGCGCCCCGATGAGGAAGCCGTAGAGGAGCTTGCCCGTCTCCGAGAAGGGCGAGGTGACCGGGTCCGTGGCCATGAAGGCCACGCCGAAGGCCCAGCCGCCCAGCACCATGTGCCACCAGAACGGCACGGCGTACCAGTGGTTGGTGGGCGAGCCGATGGCGTTGAACAGGCTCGCCATCGCGACCGTGCCCGCCACGGCGCCGGCCATCGTGCGCCACGAGCCCACCTTCGTCACGACGAGGACGATCGCGCCCACGAGGCAGGCGAGGGCGGAGGTCTCGCCCATGCTGCCGCGCTCCAGCCCCACGAAGGCGGTGGTCCACGAGTAGCCCTGGTCGGCGAACGCGCCGGTCATCGTGTGCATCTGGCCCAGCAGGGTCGCGCCGGAGAAGCCGTCCACGGCCGCCCCGGGCGGGACGGTGGCCCACACCTGGTCGCCCGTGATGTCGCCGGGG
>JAKOWJ010000322.1 GCA_029781595.1 Pseudomonadota bacterium
ACGGGCGTGCGCAAGACGGAGATCGCCCGCCGCCTCGCGCGCCTGGCGACCGCCCCGTTCGTCAAGGTGGAGGCGACGAAGTTCACCGAGGGAGGCTACGTCGGACGCGACGTCGACACCATCATCCGCGACCTCGCCGAGGTGGCGGTGAAGTCCACGCGCGAGCAGGCGATGCACAAGGTGCGCCCGCGCGCCGAGGACGCGGCCGAGGAGCGCATCCTGGACGCGCTCCTGCCCGGCGTGCCGGCCTCCGAGGCGCAGGACGCGGGCTCCACCCGCCAGCGGTTCCGCAAGATGCTGCGCGAGGGAAAGCTCGACGACAAGGAGGTCGAGATCGACCTCGCGCAGGGCGCCGGGGCCATGGAGATCCTGGCGCCGCCGGGCATGGAGGAGCTCACCCAGCAGATCCAGGGGATGTTCGCGAACCTGGGCAGCGGCCGGCGCCGCACGCGCCGCCTGGCCATCCGCGAGGCCATGCGCCTGCTCACGGACGAGGAGGCCGGCAAGCTCGTCAACGAGGAGGAGATCCGCCTGGCGGCCATGCGCGCCGTCGAGCAGAACGGCATCGTCTTCCTCGACGAGATCGACAAGATCGCGAGCCGCGGCGAGCTGGGCGGCGCCGACGTCTCCCGCCAGGGCGTGCAGCGCGACCTCCTGCCGCTGGTGGAGGGCACCGCGGTGACCACGAAGTACGGCATGGTGCGCACCGACCACATCCTGTTCATCGCGAGCGGCGCCTTCCACCTCGCGCGGCCCTCGGACCTCGTGCCGGAGCTGCAGGGGCGCCTGCCCATCCGGGTCGAGCTCTCGAGCCTCACCGTGGGCGACTTCGAGCGCATCCTCACCGCCACCGACGCCTGCCTCACGCGCCAGTACGAGGCGCTGCTCTCCACCGAGGACGTGAAGCTCGACTTCCGGCCGGAGGCCGTGCGCCGCCTCGCGCAGATCGCCCACTCGGTGAACGAGCGCACCGAGAACATCGGCGCGCGGCGCCTGCACACGGTGATGGAGAAGCTCCTGGAGGAGATCTCGTTCGACGCCGGCCGCGGGGCGCGGGAGGTGACGATCGACGCCGCCTACGTGGACGCGCGCCTGGGCGAGCTCGCGAAGAGCGAGGACCTTTCGCGCTACGTGCTCTAGCGCAAGGTTCGGTCACGGCGGGGCCACCGCCGGTAACCGGCGGTCCGCGCGCCCGGGACTAGCATCGCGCCATGAGAAGCCTCGTCGCCGCCCCCCTCGTCGCCCTCGCCGCCTGCGCCGCCGTGACCGAACCCGCCCCGACCGAAGGCTTCGCCCCCTCGCTCGCGGCCGCGGAGACCGCCTTCGCCGCGCAGTCCGTGCGCGAGGGCATGCGCGCCGCGTTCCTCGCCTGGCTCGCGCCCGGCGCCACGCTCTTCAACGAGGGGCCCATCGACGGCCCCGCGTTCCTCGCCGGCCGGCCCGACCCGCCCATCGTGCTGGACTGGCGGCCCGTCTACGTGGAGGTCTCGGCTTCCGGCGACATGGGCCTTTCCACCGGCCCGTGGACGCGGCGAAGCCGCAAGGACCCGTCGCTCCCGCCGAGCCACGGCCAGTTCGTCTCCCTCTGGAAGCGCGCGCCGGGCGGGCCGTGGCGCGTGCACGTGGACCTGGGCATCTCGCACCCCTCCGCGGCGCTCGCGCAGGCCCCGCTGGTGACCCGCACCACGCCGGCGGCCTCCCCGCCGGAGGCCGGCACTCTCGCGCAAGCCGAGGCCCGCTTCGCTGCCGTGGCGGCGCGGCAGGGCGAGGCCGCCGCGTTCGCGCAGGCGGCCTCCGGCACCATCCGCCTCTACCGCGAGGGGCAGGAGCCTGCGCTGGGACGCGACGCGGCCCTCGCGGCGGTGAGCTCCCGCCCCGGGCCCTCCGCCTGGTCCATGGACCGCCACGAGACCAGCGCGGCCGGCGACTTCGGCTACGCGGTGGGCCACTACGGCCCGCCGGGCGGCCCCGTCGCGGGGCACTACGTGCGCTACTGGCGGCTCGAGGCGGGCGGCTGGCGGATCGCCGCCGACGTCACGAGCGCGCTCTCCGCGCGCTAGCCCGGCCCGCGGGCGTCCCGGCATCCCTCCCCGGGCCGCGCGGCGGTGCCTCGCGCCGCCCCTCTCCCCCTTTTGGCCGGGGAGCCGCCCGCCTACAATAGCGGCCACTCCACCCACCCCCAGAGCGACAAACGCCCCAATGCCCCCCAAGATCAGCTCCTCCCAGAAGGCCGAGGTGCTCGTCGAGGCGCTGCCGTACATCCGGCGCTTCTACGACAAGACCATCGTCATCAAGTACGGCGGCAACGCGATGACCGACATCGCGCTGCAGGAGGACTTCGCCGAGGACATCGTCCTGCTCAAGCTCATCGGGATGAACCCGGTGGTGGTGCACGGCGCGGGCCCGCAGATCGGCGCGCTCCTGCAGAAGCTGGGCAAGCAGAGCGAGTTCATCCAGGGCATGCGCGTCACCGACGAGGAGACGCTCGACGTGGTGGAGATGGTGCTGGGCGGCCTCATCAACCAGGAGATCGTCACGCTCATCAACAAGGCGGGCGGCCGCGCCGTCGGCCTCACGGGCAAGGACGGCCACTTCATCCACGCCCGCAAGCTCAAGGTCGCGAGCAAGGACGACAAGCGCAAGAAGATCGACGTGGGCCTCGTGGGCGAGGTCGTGCGCATCGACCCGGAGATCATCCAGATCCTCGACCAGCGCGACTTCATCCCGGTCATCGCGCCCATCGGCGCGGACGAGAGCGGCGTGGCCTACAACATCAACGCGGACATCGCCGCGGGCAAGCTCGCGGTGACGCTGCAGGCCGAGAAGCTGATCCTGCTCACCAACACGACGGGCGTGCTCGACAAGTCGGGCAAGGTGCTCACGGGCCTGACCGCCAAGAAGGTCAACGAACTGATCGACGACGGCACGATCTCCGGCGGCATGCTGCCCAAGGTGGAGTGCGCGCTGGACGCGGTGAAGAACGGCGTGAAGACGGCGCACATCATCGACGGGCGCATCTCGCACGCGCTGCTGCTGGAGGTGCTCACCAGCGAGGGCGTGGGCACGCTCATCCGCGGCGCCTCCGCGAACCGCGCCGAGGGCCGCTAGCCGGCTCCCGCGCGGCTCACTGCCAGCGCCGGCCGATCCCCGCCAGGCCCATCGCGAGCCGCGCGTAGCCGTACGCGAGCCACCCTCCCACGCGGGCCGGCCAGGGGCGTCGGCGCCACAGCAGCCGCGGCACGGCGCGCGCCCCGCGGTGGATCTCCCGGTCGATCGACTCCCGAAGCTCCCGCGCGAAGGGCTCGCTGAACACCGCGATGTTTGCCTCGCGCGCGAGGAAGAGGCTGAACGGGTCGAGGTTGGAGGAGCCCACGGTCGCGAAGCGGCCGTCCACCACCGCCGCCTTCGCGTGCAGCTCGCTGCGCTCGTACTCGTAGATCTCGATGCCGTGCTCCAGCAGCGCGCCGTAGAGCACGCGGCTCGCGTTCTGGAACACGCGGTGGTCGGACCAGCCCTGCACGACGATCGCCACGCGCACGCCGCGCGCCGCCGCCTCCATGAGCGCGTGGCGCACGCGCCAGCCCGGCATGAAGTAGGCGCAGGCCACGATGACCTCCCGCCGGGCGGCGCGGATGGCCTCCAGGTACATCGCCTCGATGTCGTGGCGGTGGCGGAAGTTGTCCCGGTGGACGAACGCGGCCGTCGTCTCCCCCGCGGTGCGCGGGTGCACGGAGGGCGGCTCGAACCCGGGACGGCGCTCCTTGCCGGCGAGCGCGGAGACAAGGCGCCACAGCCGGTGGACGACGGGGTAGATCTCGGCGAGAAGCGGCCCCTCGACGCGCACGGCGTAGTCGTAGCGCGGCCCGCCGCCCCCCGTGCCGGTGCGGTCGTCCACGAGATTGATGCCGCCGACGAACGCCACCCGCGCGTCCACGAGCGCGATCTTGCGGTGCAGCCGGCGAAGGCGGCTGCGCCGGAAGGAGATCCAGCCGCGCTCGGGCCGGAACCGCAGCACGACCACGCCGGCCGCCTCCAGCGCCGCGAGGAACCCGTGCGCCAGCTCGCGCGAGCCGAAGCCATCGACCAGCAGGCGCACGCGCACGCCCCGGCGGGCCGCCCGGGCGAGGGCGTCGGCCACCGACCGCCCCGCCGCGTCGTCGGCGAGGATGTAGGTCTCGATCCGGACGTCCTCGACGGCCGCGTCGACGGCCGCGACGAGCGCGGGGAAAAACTCGCCGCCGTTGTGCAGCAGGGTCACGCGGTTGCCGGCGACGAGCTTCACGCGCCCTCCGGACCGGCCGCCCTCAGCGCGACAGGCGCGCGGCGAGCGCCGCGTGGTCGGACAGCCGCGACCACGGCCCCTCCGCCAGGCGCCGGGCCTCGCCCACGCGCAGGCCGCGGACGTAGATGCGGTCCAGCGCGAGCAGCGGCAGGCGCGCCGGGAAGCTGCGGGCGTGCCGGCCCAGCGAGAGCTCGAACGCCTCCGAGAGCCCGAGCTCGCGCCCGAGCAGCGCCGTGGCCCGGCCCCGCCAGTCGTTGAAGTCGCCGGCGACCACGAGCGGGGCCGTCGCCGGCACCGACTCGCGGATGCGGTGGCACAGCCAGTCGAGCTGGAAGCGCCGGCTGCGGCCCCACAGGCCCAGGTGGACGTTGATGCAGTGCAGGCGCTCCGACCAGCCCGGCACCTCCATCTCGCAGTGCAGGAGCCCCCGGCTCTCCAGCGCGTGGTGCGAGATGTCCACGTTCTCGGACCGCGCGATGGGGAAGCGGCTCACGATCGCGTTGCCGTGGTGCCCGTCCTGGTAGCTCGCGTTGGGCCCGTAGGCCGAGTGGCCGCCCTCGTGCGCGAGGAACTCGTGCTGCCCCGCCTCGGGCCAGGTGCCGTGCCGGCGGGAGTGGCCGTGGTGGACGCCCTGCACCTCCTGCAGGAACACGACGTCCGGCGCGAGCGCGTGCAGCCGCTCGCGGATCTCGTGCACCACCAGGCGGCGGTTGAGCGCGGAGAAGCCCTTGTGGATGTTGTAGGTGACGACGGTGAGGCCGGGCTCGGCTCGGGCGGTCATGGCGCGGTCGGGGCGGCTTCGGCGTCCTTGTCGGGAAGCATCAGTATCGCCTGCCGGTTGCTCCAGGAGAACACCTCCCCGGCCGCCTCCCGCCACGGCAGCCACCGGTAGCGCAGGTGCTCGCCGGGCGCGAGGCGGACGGGCACGCGATCCGGCAGCCGGAGCCCGAAGACGTGCTCGGTGTTGTGCGTGACGCCCGGGGCGTAGCGGTGGCGCCACACCGCGAAGATCTCGTAGACGTTCGTCACGTGCCAGTCGACGAGCTCGTGGCCCGCCGCGTCGATCCCGGTCTCCTCGGCGACCTCGCGCGCGGCCGTCTCGCGCAGGCTCTCGCCCGCATCCTGGCTGCCCGTCACGCTCTGCCAGAAGCCGGGGCGGTCCGCCCGCTCGATGAGCAGGACCTCCAGCGCCCGCGTGTAGACGACGACGAGCGTCGAGACCGGGACCTTGTACGGCCGGCTCAACGGTCCCCGACGCGCATGCGCGAGGCGACGGCCGATTCGCCGCGGAAGAACGCGTGCGGCATGTCCCGCGTGCGGTGGCGCGCCACGGTGAGCCCGTCCCGGCCCACGGCGATGAGGCCGACGTCGGCGTCGTAGTCCGCCCCCAGGCGGTCCAGCACGGCCTGCACCGCGACGTCCAGCCCCGCGCCGGCCTCGACGCGCTCGGAGATGGCCCGCGTCGCGAGCGAGCGCAGGACGAACTCGCCCGTGCCGGTGGCCGAGGCGGCCACGTGCGCCGAGGCGTAGTTGCCCGCGCCGGGCACCGGGGAGTCGCCGACGCGCCCCACCATCTTGAGCGTGACGCCGCCGGTGGAGGTGGCCGCGGCGAGCACGCCGCGCGAATCCACCGCCGCCGCGCCCACGGTGCCCCCGGCGTACTCCGGGTGCTCGCGCAGGAACCGGCGCATGCGCAGGGCCTTCTCGCCCAGGACCTCGTCGACGCGGTTGCGCTTGTCGAACCAGTCGGCGCGGCGCTCGGGCGTGACCGGGTCGTGGTCCGGGAAGCCCATCACGCGCGCGAAGCGCTGCGCGCCGTCGCCCGTGAGCATCACGTGGTCCGTCTCCTCCATCACCTTGCGGGCCACGAGGACGGGATTGCGCACGCGCTGCAGGCCCGAGACGGCGCCCGCGCGCGCGCCGTCGCTTTCCATGACGCTCGCGTCCAGCTCGCAGAAGCCGTCGAAGTTGAGGACGGCGCCCGTGCCCGCGTTGTAGATGGGATCGTCCTCGAGCGCGACCACCGTGGCGCACACGGCGTCGAGCGAGCTGCCGCCCGCGAGCAGGATCGCCCGCCCGGCCTCCACCGCCCGGCGAAGGCCTTCCACGGCATCCTCGTCGGACCCGGGCCGCCAGCGCCCGGCGCCTCCGTGGGCGATGAGCGCGATCGTCATGGTGCGGGCGCCGGGTTGCGCAGGCGGATGTGCAGGTCGCGCAGCTGGCGCTCCGTGACGGCGCTGGGCGTCTCGACCATGAGGTCCTGGCCGCGCTGGGTCTTCGGGAAGGCGATCACGTCGCGGATCTGGTCCACGCCGGCCATCATCGCGACCATGCGGTCGAAGCCGAAGGCGATGCCGCCGTGGGGAGGGGCGCCGTAGGAGAGCGCGTCCAGGAGGAAGCCGAACTTCGCGCGCGCGTCCTCGTCCGAGATGCCCAGCGTCCTGAACTGCTGCGCCTGCACCTCGGCGCGGTGGATCCGCACCGACCCGCCGCCGATCTCCCAGCCGTTGAGGGCGATGTCGTACGCCTTCGCGAGGACCTTGCCCGGGTCCGTGGCCATGAGCGCCACGTGCTCGTCCTTCGGGCTCGTGAACGGGTGGTGCGCGGCGAGCCAGCGCTTGCCCTCCTCGTCGTACTCGTAGGCGGGGAAGTCCACCACCCACAGCGGGCGCCAGCCCGCCTCGGCGTGGCCCTTCTCGTGGCCGACCTTCACGCGCAGCGCGCCCATGGCGTCGTCGACCACCTTGCGGCGGTCGGCGCCGAAGAAGATCACGTCGCCGTCCTGCGCGCCCGTGCGCTCGAGGATGGCCGCGAGCTGCTCCGGCCTGAAGAACTTCACGATGGGCGACTGCAGGCCCTCCTCGTTCGGCTTCGAGCGGTCGTTCACGCGGATGTAGGCGAGGCCCTTGGCGCCGTAGATGGCGACGAAGGGCGCGAGGTCGTCGAGCTCCTTGCGGGTGAACGCGGCGTTGCCGCCCGGCACGCGCAGGGCGGCCACGCGCCCGTCCGGCAGCTCCGCGGCCTGGCGGAAGACCTTGAAGTCCACGCCCTTCATGAGGTCCGTGAGCTCGGTGAGCTCGAGCTTCACGCGCAGGTCCGGCTTGTCGCTGCCGAACCGCGACATGGCCTCGGCGTAGGCGAGGCGCGGGAAGGCGGGCAGGTCCACGCCCAGCACCTGGCGGAAGACGTGCCGGACGAGCCCCTCCATGATGTCCTGGATCTCGCGCTCGGACAGGAAGGAGGTCTCGATGTCCACCTGCGTGAACTCGGGCTGGCGGTCGGCGCGCAGGTCCTCGTCCCGGAAGCACTTCACGATCTGGTAGTAGCGGTCGTAGCCCGCGATCATGAGCAGCTGCTTGAAGAGCTGCGGCGACTGCGGCAGCGCATAGAACTGGCCGTCGTGGATGCGCGAGGGCACGAGGAACTCGCGCGCGCCCTCCGGCGTGGACTTGTAGAGGAACGGCGTCTCCACGTCGATGAAGCCGTTGCCGTCGAGGTACTCGCGCACCGCGCGCGCCGTGGCGTGCCGCAGCTTGAGCGCCTTCTGCATCGGCTCGCGGCGCAGGTCGAGGTACCGGTAGCGCAGCCGCACCTCCTCGGAGAGGTTCTCGTCGTCCATCATGAACGGCGGCGTGGCGGCGGGGTTGAGGATCTCGAGCTCGTGCGCGAGGACCTCGATCTCGCCGCTGCGCAGGCCGGCGTTCACCGTGCCCTCCGGGCGGCGGCGCACGACGCCCGTCACCCTGAGGACGAACTCGTTGCGGACGCGGTCGGCCGTGGCGAAGGTCTCCCGGCGGTCCGGGTCGCTCACGACCTGGACGAGCCCCTCGCGGTCGCGAAGGTCGATGAAGATGACGCCCCCGTGGTCGCGGCGGCGGTGCGCCCATCCGAAGAGGGTCACGGTTTGCCCGAGGAATCGGGTGTCGGTCAGTCCGCAGTATTCGGTTCGCATGTCTTTTGCTTGGCCGGCCCCGCGTGACGGGGCGATTGGGTTCTTCGATTCCGCGGTGCCCGCGGAAGTCCTGTCGGTTGCCGGGCGGCTCACGCCCGGGGTGCCACCGGCTCGCCGTCGCCTACGTTCTCGGCGACGGCACCGGATTGGGGTCGGTCCCGGAGGCGATACTCTCGGGCCGGGCGGGCGCGCGCACCGGTTCGGCGACGCCCATGGAGATGATGTACTTGAGCGCCTGGTCCACGCTCATCTGCAGCTCGACCGTGTCCGCCCTCGGCACGATGAGGAAGAAACCCGCCGTGATGTTGGGCGTCGTGGGCACGAACACGGATACCTGGTCGCGGCCGAGGTGGTCGGTCACCTCGTGCTCCGGGGCGCCGGTCACCAGCGCCACCGTCCACGCGCCCGGGTGCGGGTAGCGCACGAGCACCGCCCGGCGGAAGGCCTTGCCGTCCGGCGAGAAGAGCGTGTCGCTGATCTGCTTCACGCCGCCGTAGATGGACCGGACGATCGGGATGCGGCCCAGCCCCGACTCCCAGAAGCGAAGCAGCCGCCGGCCGAAGAAGTTCGCCGCGATGGCGCCGGTCGCGAGCAGGATGAAGATGGTGAGCACCGCCCCGAGGCCCGGCAGGTGGAAGCCCAGGAGCGCCTCGCTGCGGAACCGCACCGGGACGAACAGCAGCGACTGGTCCATGAGGTCGACGAGCAGCGCGAGCACCCAGAAGGTGATCGCGAGCGGGATCCAGACCAGGAGCCCGGCGACGAGGTAGCGGCGAAGCGTGGCCATCACGGGCGCGCGGCTCCGCGGCTCGTGCGGCGCGGCGCGGCCGCTATCGGCATGCGGGGCAGGCGCCCGTGCCGCAGGCCGGCGACGGGGCCGCGGACTCCTTGGACTCCGAGCCCCCGGACTTGGCCGGCTGGCCGCCGCCCTTGAAATCGGTCGCGTACCACCCGCTGCCCTTGAGCTGGAAACCCGCGGCCGTGACCATCTTGGAGAACGTCTCCTCGCCGCAGCGCGTGCAGCGCGTGTGCGGCGGGTCGCTCAGCTTCTGGAGGAACTCCTGCTGGTGCCCGCAGCTCGTGCACCGGTACTCGTAGATCGGCATGGCTCGCCTCGCGAACGCGCAAAAATAGTCATTTTAACACAAGCACTTGGCTCCCCACAGCCGGGGAACGCGCCGCTAGTGGGCCGGGCCGCGCCGGCGGGCCATCGCCCCCGCCAGCCCGAGGAAGATCGCCATGGACCAGAACACCGGCCCCAGGCCCAGGGCCGCGCCCACGCCGCCGAAGAAGAGCGGCATGCTGCAGTTGCTCATGTTGAGCACGGTCGTGCGCACCCCGAGCGCCTCGCCGAGCCGGCCGTGGGGCGTGGCCCGCTGGATGAGCGACATGAGGCTCGGCTGCGAGGCGCCCAGGCCCAGCCCGAGGAGAAAGGCGATCGCCGCGAGCAGCGGCACCGTGCGCACGAACGGGAACAGCGCGTAGGCCACGCCGGCGACGAACAGCGTCCCGCTCACCAGCCGCCACTCGGCGAACCGGCGCGCGGCCCACGGCAGGCCCAGGCGCACCACGAACGTCGCCAACGCGAAGGCCCCCAGGATGCCGCCGATGGTGGAGGCGCTCAGGCCGATGGCCGTGCCGTGGATTGGCATCACGAAGAAGAAGAGGTCCCAGGCCATGGCAAGGATGCCCGTCACGGCGAACACGCGCCGCAGCTCGCGCTGGCCGAGCAGGTCGCGCAGGGGGCCGCCCGTGACGCGTCCCGCGTGCGCGTGCGGAAGCTCGTAGCCGGCCAGGGCGAGCGTGAGCGCCGGCACGATCGCCGGCAGCGCCAGCAGCGCGAAGGTCGCGCGGTGGCCCGCGTGGTCGATGGCGAGGCCCGCCACCGTGGGCCCCAGGAATCCCGAGATGGAGAACCCCAGCGCCAGCCAGCTGAAGTTCACGGCGCGGTCCTCCGGCGCGCTCAGGGCGCCCACGGCGTTCTGCACGGCGATGTGGAAGACCATGAAGGCGAGGCCGATCGTGGTGCACGCGAGGTAGAGCGTGGCCACGCCCGGCAGCACCGCGGGCAGGCCGACGCCGGCGGCCAGCACCACGGAAGCCCAGAAGAGGGGCCGGCGCGAGCCCACGCGGTCGATCATGCGGCCGGCGCTCACCGAGAGCAGCATCGGCAGGATCGCGTAGAGCGAAACCAGGATGCCCACGGTGAGCGCGCCCGACTTCAGGCTCAGCGCGTAGAGCGAGACGCTCACGCGGCTGCCGTTGAAGGCGGCGTGCGCGAAAACCGTGAGCGCGGCCAGGAGCGCGAGCGGCGCGGGCCGCCCCTTTCCCGGCCCGGGGGCGGTCAACCTCTCCTCGACTCGAGCGCGGCGATGCGCGCCTCGATGGGCGGGTGCGTGGAGAAGAGCGCCATGAAGCCCGCGCGGTCGGTGATGCCGGAGGACTGGAAGGCGCGCGGGAGCTCGCCCGGCTCCAGGCCGCCCAGCCGGCGCAGCGCCGCCACCATGGGCCGCGGCGAGCCCAGGAGGCCGGCGGACCCGGCATCGGCGCGGAATTCGCGCTGGCGCGAGAACCACGCGACCAGGATGGAGGCGAGCAGCCCGAAGACGATCTCGCAGACGATCACCGTGACGTAGTAGCCCGGGCCCACGCCCCGCTCCGTGCGGAAGACGGCCTTGTCGACGACGAAGCCCACCACGCGCGCGAGGAAGACGACGAAGGTGTTCACCACGCCCTGGATGAGGGTGAGCGTGACCATGTCGCCATTGGCCACGTGCGCCATCTCATGGCCGAGAACGGCCTCGACCTCCTCGCGGCTCATGGACTGGAGCAGGCCCGTGGAGACGGCCACGAGCGAGGAGTCGCGGAACGCGCCGGTGGCGAAGGCGTTCGGCTCTCCCTCGTACACCGCCACTTCCGGCATGCCCACGCCGGCCTTCTCGGCCAGGCGGCGCACCGCGCCCACCAGCCACTGCTCGTCGGCGGTCTGCGGCGCGCCGATGACCCGCGCCCCGGTGGACCACTTGGCCATGGGCTTGGACATCAGCAGCGAGATGAACGACCCCGCGAAGCCGACCACCGCGGAGAAGGCGAGGAGCATCGGCAGGTTGAGGCCCCCCGCGCCGACGAAGCGGTTCACGCCCAGGACGCTCAGCGTGATGGACAGCACCACCATCACGGCGAGGTTGGTGACGAGGAACAGGACGATCCGCTTCATTCGTTCGCTCCCGTGGCGTGGACAGGGGGGAACATTCTACCGGGACGCCCTAGAACGGGATGTCGTCCTCGAAGTCGTCGAACTTGGAACCGGCGGGCTTGGCCGCGGCCGGCTTGGCGGCGCCGCGCGAGCCGGAATCGCGCTCGCCGCCATCCCGCTCGCGCTCGCCGCCGCCCATGCCCTGGCGCGAGCCGAGCATCTGCATGCGGTCGGCGATGATCTCGGTGGTGTACTTGTCCTGGCCGTCCTTGTCCTGCCACTTGCGCGTCTGCAGCCGCCCCTCCACGTAGACCTGCGAGCCCTTCTTGAGGTACTCGCCCGCGATCTCGGCGAGCTTGCCGAAGAAGGCGACACGGTGCCACTCGGTCTTCTCCTGCTTCTCGCCGCTCTTGTCCTTCCACGTCTCCGTCGTCGCGATGGAGACGTTCGTGACGGCGCCGCCGTCGGGCATGTAGCGCGTCTCGGGGTCGCGGCCGAGATTGCCGATGAGGATGACTTTGTTGACGGATGCCATGGTTTTCTCCCGGGTTCAGGGGTTGGTGGCTTGCGGCTCGTGTGGTTCGGGGTCGCGCGCGGCGGGCTCGGCCATCGGCCAGGCCACGGCCAGCCAGGCGAGGGCGAGCGCGACGCAGCAGCCCAGCAGCGCGGCCGCGCCGAAGTGCTGCGCGATGGCCCCGCCCGCGGCCCCGCCGACAAAGGTGCCGAGGAACTGCACGCTGGAGTAGAGGCCGGAGGCGGCGCCCTTGGCCGAGGGCGGCGCCGACCGGGACACCAGCGCGGGCAGCTTCGCCTCTCGAACCTTGAAGGCCGCGAAGAAGATGACGCGCCCGGCGACGAGCTGCGGCAGGCGCTCGTGGGAGGCGCCCAGCACGCCCACGCCGGCGGCGAGCACCGCGATGGCCCCGAGGAAGACGGCCCGCTCGTGCCGGGCGATGCGCCGGACCGCGACGAACGGGAGCATGAGCAGGAAGCCCGACCCGACCGCACCGAGGTAGGCGTGCCAGTGCGCCGTGGCCGGCAGGCCCGCGTGCACGAGCGCGAGCGGAACCACGACGAACGTCGCCATGAGGATCGCGTGAAGGCCGAAGATCCCGGCGTTGAGGCGGGCGAGCGCAGGGTCGCGCAGGAGGGCGAGGAAGCCGACCCGGGCGTCCTCCCGGCGCGGCGCGGGCGGCGCGGGCACGACGAAGGCGACGATCGACACGGCGGCGAGCGCGAATCCGCCCGTGAGGGCGAAGATGCCGGGCACGCCGATCGTGCGCTCGAGGAACGGGGCGGCGATGAACGAGGCGGCGAACGCGAGGCCGATGGTCGAGCCGATGATGGCCATGGCCTTGGTGCGCTGGCTGGGCCGCGTGAGGTCCGCGGCCGTGGCCAGGGCCACCCCGGAGATGGCGCCGGCCCCCTGGATGGTCCGGCCCAGGATCACCGCCCACGGCGACTGGGCCACCGCGCAGATGAAGCTGCCGGTGGCGAAGACGGTCAGGCCGGTGACCATCATCGGCTTGCGTCCCAGCCGGTCCGAGGCCCAGCCGAAGGGCACCTGCAGGCACGCCTGCGTGAGGCCGTAGGCGCCCAGCGCGAACCCGACCAGCGTGAGGTTCCACCCGGGCAGCGCCTGCGCGTAGAGCGCGAACACGGGCAGGATGACGAACATCCCGAAGAGGCGCAGCCCGAAGATCGAGGCGAGGGAAAGACTCGCCCGGAGCTCTCGGGCGCTCATGCGAACCGGAGATTGGGCCACAGGGGGGGTACGAAGGGGACAGACGGCTCGGGTATATTAGCAGATTGCCCGAACGGGCCGGCCCGCCGCCGCGCCCGGGAAGCCGCCACTGGAGCCCAACCCCGAACCCGCATGGACCACATCCGAATCCGCGGCGCGAGGACGCACAACCTCCGGAACGTCCACCTCGACATCCCCCGCGAGCGCCTGGTGGTGATCACGGGCCTGTCGGGCTCCGGCAAGTCCTCCCTCGCCTTCGACACGCTCTACGCGGAGGGCCAGCGACGCTACGTGGAGTCGCTCTCGGCGTACGCCCGGCAGTTCCTCGAGCTGATGGAGAAGCCGGACGTCGACCTGATCGAGGGCCTGTCGCCCGCCATCGCGATCGAGCAGAAGGCCGCCTCGCACAACCCGCGCTCGACCGTGGGGACGGTCACCGAGGTGCACGACTACCTGCGGCTGCTGTTCGCGCGGGTGGGCGAGCCGCACTGTCCCGAGCACGGCCTGGCCCTGTCGGCGCAGAGCGTGTCGCAGATGGTGGACCACGTGCTCGCCCTGCCCGAGGGCACGAAGGTGATGGTGCTCGCGCCGCTGCTCGCGGCCCGCAAGGGCGAGCAGGCCGAGCTCTTCGACGAGCTGCGCTCGCAGGGATTCGTGCGACTGCGCATCGACGGCGAGGTGCACGAGATCGACCGCCTCCCGAAGCTGGACCGAAACCGCAAGCACACGGTGGAGATCGTCGTCGACCGCCTGAAGGTGCAGCCGGACTCCCAGCAGCGCCTGGCCGAGTCCTTCGAGACGGCCCTGCGCCACGCGGACGGCCGGGCCCTCGCCGTGGAGATGGACGCCGGCCGCGAGCACCTCTTCTCGTCGCGGTTCGCCTGCCCGCAGTGCAGCTATTCCCTGGCCGAGCTCGAGCCGCGCCTCTTCAGCTTCAACAACCCGATGGGGGCGTGCCCGCGGTGCGACGGCCTGGGGCAGGTGACGTACTTCGACCCGAAGCGCATCGTCGCCTTTCCGCACCTGTCGCTCGCCGGCGGCGCGATCCGCGGCTGGGACCGGCGCAACCAGTTCTACTTCTCGATGCTCGTCTCGCTGGCGCAGCACTACGGGTTCGACGTCGAGACGCCCTTCGAGAGCCTGCCTGCGCGCGCGCAGTCCGTGGTGCTGGACGGCTCCGGCGAGGAGGCCATCGCCTTCCGCTACCCCGGCGAGCGCGGCCGCTCGGCGATCCGCGAGCATCCCTTCGAGGGGATCGTGCCGAACCTGGAGCGCCGCTTCCGCGAGACCGACTCCGCGGCGGTGAAGGAGGAGCTCGCCAAGTACCTCAACAACCGTGCCTGCCCGGATTGCGGCGGGGCACGGCTGCGCGCGGAGGCGCGGCACGTGCGCGTGGCCGGCCGCTCCATCCAGGACGTTTCGGCGATGCCGCTGAAGGCCGCCCAGCCGTTCTTCGACACGCTCACGCTCGCCGGGAACCGGCAGGCCATCGCGGAGAAGATCCTGCGCGAGATCGCGAGCCGCATCCGGTTCCTGAACGACGTGGGGCTCGACTACCTCTCGCTGTCGCGCTCGGCCGACACGCTCTCCGGCGGCGAGGCCCAGCGCATCCGCCTCGCGAGCCAAATCGGCTCGGGCCTCACCGGCGTGATGTACGTGCTGGACGAGCCTTCCATCGGGCTGCACCAGCGCGACAACACGCGGCTCATCGACACGCTCAAGCGCCTGCGCGACCTGGGCAATTCCGTGATCGTCGTCGAGCACGACGAGGAGGCGATCCACGCGGCCGACCACGTCGTCGACATGGGGCCCGGCGCGGGCGAGCACGGCGGGGAGGTGGTGGCCCACGGCACCCCCACCGAGATCGAGCGCAACCCCGCCTCGCTCACCGGCCAGTACCTCTCCGGCAGGCGCTCGATCGCCCTGCCCGCGCGCCGCCACCGGCGCGACCCGAAGCGAAGCCTCCGGGTGGCGGGCGCCAGGGGCAACAACCTCAAGGACGTCACGGCCGAGATCCCCGTCGGCCTGTTCGTCTGCGTGACCGGCGTCTCCGGCTCGGGGAAGTCCACGCTCATCAACGACACGCTGTACGCCTCCGCAGCGAGGCACCTGTACGGCGCCTCCGTGGAGCCCGCCGAGCACGAGTCCATCGAGGGCCTGGAGCACTTCGACAAGGTGATCAACGTCGACCAGAGCCCGATCGGCCGCACGCCGCGCTCCAACCCGGCGACGTACACGGGCCTGTTCACGCCGATCCGCGACCTCTTCGCCGGCACGCCCGAGTCGCGCGCCCGGGGCTATGGACCGGGGCGCTTCTCGTTCAACGTGAAGGGCGGGCGCTGCGAGGCCTGCCAGGGCGACGGGCTCATCAAGGTGGAGATGCACTTCCTGCCGGACGTCTACGTGACCTGCGACGTCTGCCACGGCAAGCGCTACAACCGGGAGACGCTCGACGTGCGCTACCGCGGCCGCTCGATCAGCGAGGTGCTGGACATGACGGTGGAGGGGGCGCTGGAGCTCTTCGCCGCCGTGCCGGCCATCGCGAGGAAGCTCCAGACGCTCAAGGAGGTGGGGCTGGGCTACGTGCGGCTGGGGCAGAGCGCGACGACGCTCTCCGGGGGCGAGGCGCAGCGCGTGAAGCTCGCGCTCGAGCTCTCGAAGCGCGACACGGGGCGCACGCTCTTCATCCTGGACGAGCCCACGACCGGACTGCACTTCCACGACATCGACCTGCTGCTGCGCGTCCTGCACCGGTTGCGCGATCACGGCAACACCGTGGTCGTCATCGAGCACAACCTGGACGTCATCAAGACCGCGGACTGGGTGCTCGACCTCGGGCCCGAGGGCGGCGACGGCGGCGGCGAGGTGATCGCGCAGGGCACGCCCGAGGACGTCGCCGCGGTTCCGGCCAGCTTCACCGGCCGGTACCTCGCCCCCGTCCTCGCGCCGGCCGGGCGCAGGAAGGCATCCGCCTGATGAACCCACGCGAACTCGTCGCCGGCAGCTTCCAGGCCGCCCTCTCGGCCGCCAATCCCCTGGTGATCGTGCCCCCGCACCTGCCGCGCCCGCCCGCGGGCCGCACGCTCGTCGTCGGCGCCGGCAAGGCCGCCGCCGCCATGGCCGCCGCGGTGGAGGCCGGATGGCCCGCCGACGCGCCCCTGGAGGGCGTGGTCATCACGCGCTACGGCCATGGCCTGCCCCTGGAGCGGATCCGCGTCGTGGAGGCGGGACACCCCGTGCCCGACGAGGCCGGCGAGGCCGCCGCCCGGGAGATCCTGGAGCGCACGCGAGCGCTGGGCCCGGACGACCTCCTCCTCGCCGTGGTCTCCGGCGGGGGCTCGAGCCTGCTCTCGCTGCCGGTGGCGGGCGTGGCGATGGCGGACCTCAAGGCCGTGACGCGCGACCTGCTCGCGAGCGGCGCGCCGATCCAGGACATGAACACCATCCGCAAGCACCTGTCCGTGATCCAGGGCGGGCGCCTCGCGCTCGCCTCCCCCGCAAGGGTTCTGGCGCTGGTGATCTCCGACGTGACGGGTGACGACCCGACCCACATCGCCTCCGGCCCCTGCTCGCCCGACCCCACCACCTTCGCCGACGCATTGCAGATCCTGGAGCGATACCGCGTGCGCCCGCCCGCCTCGATCGCCTCCTTGCTTGCGCGGGGCGCGGCGGGCGAGGTCCCGGAATCCCCCAAGCCGGGCTCGCCGGGATTCGAGCGGGTCGAGACGCGGGTGATCGCGACGGCCCACGCGAGCCTCATGGCGGCCGCGGCCTACCTCCAGGGACGCGGCGTCACCCCCCTGGTCCTGGGAGACAGCGTCACGGGCGAGTCGCGCGAGGTGGCGAAGGTCCACGGCGCGATCGCCCGCCAGATCGCGCAGCACGCGCACCCCTTCCGGCCGCCGGTGGCCATCATCTCCGGGGGCGAGACCACCGTCACGGTGCGCGGCCAGGGCAAGGGCGGGCGGTGCAGCGAGTTCCTGCTCTCGCTGGCCATCGACCTCGCGGGGATGCCCCGCGCCTGGGCGCTGGCGGCCGACACGGACGGCATCGACGGGGCGGAGTCGAACGCCGGCGCCATCGTCGCGCCCGACACGCTCGCCCGGGCGGCGGCCCTCGGCCTCGACGCGAGGAAGATGCTCGACGACAACGACGGGTTCGGGTTCTTCGGCGCCGTGGGCGACCTGGTGGTGACCGGCCCCACGCGCACCAACGTGAACGACTACCGGGTCGTCCTCGTGCAGTAGCGAGGGCGAAAAAAAGCCGGCCCTCGGGCCGGCTTTCCGGGCGACGCGGCGGTTGCCGCGCGCTAGTCCTTCTTCTCTTCCTTGCCGGGCTCCTGGGCGGGCTCGGGTCGGTCCATGAGCTCCACGAGCGCCATCGGCGCGTTGTCGCCCTGGCGGAATCCCCACTTGAGGATGCGCAGGTAGCCGCCGTTGCGGTTCTTGTAGCGCGGGCCCAGCTCGTCGAAGAGCTTGACCACCATGTCGCGGTCGCGCAGGCGGTCGAAGGCCAGGCGCCGGTTGGCGAGGGTCGGGGTCTTGCCCAGCGTGATGATGGGCTCGGCCACCCGGCGCAGCTCCTTCGCCTTGGGCAGCGTCGTGCGGATCGCCTCGTGCTTCAGGAGCGAGACGGTCATGTTGCGCAGCATCGCGAGGCGATGGCTGCTGGTTCGGTTGAGCTTCCTCAGCCCGTGGCGGTGGCGCATGGCGCGGTTCCTTTCGTTCTCTTGGCCTGTGCGGCCTTGTTGTCGTTATGGGGTGGAATGGAGGGCTACTTGGTGAGCCCCGCGACGGGCCAGTTCTCGAGCTTCATGCCGAGCGTGAGGCCCTTGGAGGCCAGGACCTCCTTGATCTCGTTGAGCGACTTGCGGCCGAGGTTGGGCGTCTTGAGCAGCTCGTTCTCGGTGCGCTGGATGAGGTCGCCGATGTAGTAGATGTTCTCGGCCTTCAGGCAGTTGGCCGAGCGCACCGTGAGCTCGAGGTCGTCCACGGGCTGGAGCAGGATGGGGTCGACCTGGGGCTGGGCGCTCTCGACGCGCTCCTCGCTCGTCGACTGGAGCGAGGCGAACACGGAAAGCTGGTCCACGAGCACGCTGGCGGCGTAGCGCACCGCCTCCTCGGGCTCGATCACGCCGTTCGTCTCGATGTCGATCACCAGGCGGTCGAGGTCCGTGCGCTGCTCCACGCGCGCGCTCTCCACCTGGTAGCTCACCCGCCGGATGGGGCTGAACGAGGCATCCAGGAGGATGGAGCCGATGGCGCGGGAGTCCTCGGTGCGGCGCGAGGTGGCCGGCACGTAGCCGCGACCCTTCTCGACCTTCACCGTCATCTCCAGCTTGCCGCCCTGGGTGATGTGGGCGATGACGTGCTCGGGGTTGATGATCTCCAGGTCGTGGGTGGCCTCGATGTCGGAGGCCGTGACCGGGCCGGGCTTGTCCTTCTTGAGCTTCAGGCTCACCTCGCCGCGGCCGTGAAGCTTCATCACGATGCCCTTGAGGTTGAGCACCAGGTCGACGACGTCCTCCTGGACGCCCTCGATGGTGGAGTACTCGTGGAGCACGCCCGCGATCTTGACCTCCGTGGCGGCGTAGCCCGGCATGGAGGAAAGGAGGATCCGGCGAAGGGCATTGCCGAGCGTGTGCCCGTAGCCGCGCTCGAACGGCTCCATCACCACCTTCGCGTGCGTGGGGGACAGGTTCTGCACGTCGATGATGCGGGGCTTGAGGAAATTCGTGGCGTTGCTTTGCATGCGTGGGGCCTCTGCCAGTGTCGGTTGAGGGAGCGAGCCTTGCCCGCGGCGCCGTGGGCGCGCGGGCCCTACTTACTTGGAGTAGAGCTCGACCACCAGCTGTTCGTTCACGTCGGAGGCGATCTCCGCGCGGTCGGGCACGCTCTTGAACACGCCCTTGAAGTTCTTGGAATCCACGTCCACCCAGCTCGGGAAGCCGTTGGCCTCCGCGAGGTCGAGCGAGCTCTTGATGCGCAGCTGCGCGCGCGACTTCTCGCGGACGGTGACCGTGTCCGAGGCCCGGAGCATGTACGAGGGGATGTTCACCGGCTTGCCGTTCACCTCGATGGCCTTGTGCGAGACCAGCTGGCGCGCCTCGGCGCGGGTGGAGGCGAAGCCCATCCGGTACACCACGTTGTCCAGGCGGCTCTCGAGGAGCTGCAGCAGCGTCTCGCCGGTGGCGCCCTTCTTGCGCGCCGCCTTCTCGAAGTAGTTGCGGAACTGGCGCTCGAGCACGCCGTACATGCGGCGGATCTTCTGCTTCTCGCGCAGCTGGTGGCCGTATTCCGACACGCGCGTCATCTTCGCGCCGTGCTGGCCGGGGCGCACGTCGAGCTTGCACTTCGTGTCGAGGCCGCGGCGGGCGCTCTTCAGGAAAAGGTCGGTGCCCTCGCGGCGGGCGAGCTTGCACTTGGGGCCGGTATAGCGTGCCATGGTGTCTTCCTGTTTTCTCTATCGGTCGGGCGCGCCGGTCACATCCGGCGGCGCTTCGGCGGACGGCAGCCGTTGTGCGGAATCGGCGTCACGTCGGCGATCGAGAGGATCTTGAGGCCGAGCGCGTTGAGTGCGCGGACGGCGGACTCGCGCCCCGGGCCCGGGCCCTTGATCCGGACCTCGAGGTTCTTCACGCCGCACTCCTGCGCAGCGCGGCCGGCGGCCTCCGCGGCCACCTGCGCCGCGAACGGGGTCGACTTGCGCGAGCCCTTGAAGCCCGCGCCGCCGGAAGTGGCCCACGACAGCGCGTTGCCCTGGCGGTCGGTGATGGTCACGATGGTGTTGTTGAAGGAGGCGTGGATGTGCGCGATGCCCTCGGACACATTCTTCTTCGCCTTCTTGCGGACTCGCGTGGCGGCGGGTTTGGCCATGCTCTATTCCTCGGTGGATCGTGGGTGGGTCAGCCGGCCTTCGACAGGCGCACGGCCTTGCGCGGGCCCTTGCGGGTGCGCGCATTCGTGCGGGTGCGCTGGCCGCGCACCGGCAGGCCCTTCTTGTGCCGCATGCCCCGGTAGCAGCCGAGGTCCATGAGGCGCTTGATGTTCATCGAGTTCTCGCGGCGCAGGTCGCCCTCGACGGCGAAGCGCGACACCTGCTCGCGCAGCTTGTCCATCTCGCCGTCCGTGAGGTCCTTGATCTTCGCGGACTGCTTCACGCCGGCCGCGTCGCAGATGACGCGGGCGCGCGAGCGGCCGATGCCGTAGATCGCCGTGAGGGCGATGGCGGCGTGCTGGTGGTTCGGGATGTTGATGCCGGCAATGCGTGCCATGTCGGATCCTTAGCGAAAAATCGTCTGCGACGGCGCCGGTCAGCCCTGGCGCTGCTTGTGGCGCGGATCCGCGCAGATGACGCGCACGACGCCCTTGCGCCGCACGATCTTGCACTTGCGGCAGATCTTCTTCACCGAAGCTTGAACTCGCATCGTCGTTTCTCCTTACTTCGCCCGGAACGTGATCCGGGCCTTCGTCAAGTCGTACGGGGTGAGCTCCACGGTGACCTTGTCGCCGGGCAGGATCCGGATGTAGTGCATCCGCATCTTCCCGGAGATGTGGCCGAGGACGACGTGGCCGTTCTCGAGCTTCACCCGGAACATCGCGTTGGGGAGGGTCTCCACCACCTCCCCCTGCATCTGAATCGTCTCTTCCTTCGCCATCGCGCTCGCCTAGCGGACCGGGAAGCCGCCCGCGCCGCCCTTGAAGTTCGCCTTCTTGAGCAGGCTCTCGTACTGGTGCGACATCAGGTAGGCCTGCAGCTGCGCCATGAAGTCCATCGTCACCACCACCACGATCAGGAGCGAGGTGCCGCCGAAGTAGAAGGGCACGTTGTACTGCGTGCGCAGGAACTCCGGCAGCAGGCACACCAGCGAGATGTAGATCGCGCCGACGAGCGTGAGCCGCGTGATGATCTTGTCGATGTAGCGCGCCGTCTGGTCGCCCGGCCGGATGCCCGGCACGAACGCCCCGCTCTTCTTCAGGTTGTCCGCCGTCTCCTTGGAGTTGAAGACGAGGGCCGTGTAGAAGAAGCAGAAGAACACGATCGCCGAGGTGTAGAGGACGATGTAGAGCGCCTGGCCCGGCGAGAGCGCGGCGGAGAGGTCCTTGAGCCACGTCATCTTGTCGTTGGAGCCGAACCAGCTCGCGAGCGTGGCCGGGAACAGGATGATCGACGAGGCGAAGATCGGCGGGATGACGCCCGACATGTTGAGCTTGAGCGGCAGGAACGAGCTCTGGCCGCCGTAGAGCTTGTTGCCCACCTGGCGCTTGGCGTAGTTCACCAGGATCCGGCGCTGGCCCTTCTCCACGAACACCACGACGTACGTCACGCCGACGACGAGCGCGAACACGATGAGCGCCACGAAGATCGTCATCGCGCCCGTGCGCACCAGCTCCAGCGTGCCGCCGATGGCGTGCGGCAGGCCCGCGACGATGCCCGCGAAGATGATCATCGAGATGCCGTTGCCCAGCCCGCGCTCGGTGATCTGCTCGCCGAGCCACATGAGGAACATCGTGCCCGTCATGAGCGTGATGACCGTCACGAGGCGGAAGGCGAGCCCCGGCTCGATGACGAGCCCGGCCTGGGCTTCCAGCGCGACCGAGATGCCCAGCGCCTGGAAGGCCGCCAGGACGACGGTGCCGTAGCGGGTGTACTGCGTGATCTTGCGCCGGCCGGCCTCGCCTTCCTTCTTCAGCGCCTCGAGCTGCGGCGAGACCACCGTCAGCAGCTGCATGATGATCGAGGCCGAGATGTAGGGCATGATCCCCAGCGCGAAGATCGAGAAGCGCGACAGGGCCCCGCCCGAGAACATGTTGAACATGTCCAGGATCCCGCCCTTTGTCTGCTGGAAGAGCTTGGCGAGCTCGGCCGGGTCGATGCCCGGCACCGGGATGAACGTCCCGACCCGGTAGACGACCAGGGCGCCCACCAGGAACCACAGGCGACGCTTCAGGTCGCCGAGCTTTCCGAGGGTCGCGAGGGGGTTGGCCGACAAGACTGCGTCCCTTCCGTCAGGCCACGGACCCGCCGGCGGCCTCGATGGCCGCCTTCGCGCCCTTGGTCACGGCCACGCCCTCGACCTTGACCGCCTTCTCGATCTTGCCCGCGAGGATGATCTTCGCGCGCCTGGCTGAGCCGGCGACCAGGCCCGCCGCCTTGAGCGAGGCGAGGTCCACGGTGTCCACGGGGAGCTTGCGCAGGTCGCCGAGGCGGACCTCGGCGGCCGGCTCGATCGTCACCGCGTTGAATCCGCGCTTGGGCATGCGGCGCTGCAGCGGCATCTGGCCGCCCTCGAAGCCGACCTTGTGGAAGCCGCCGGCGCGGGACTTCTGGCCCTTGTGCCCGCGGCCCGCGGTCTTGCCCAGGCCGGAGCCGATGCCGCGGCCGACGCGGCGCTTGGCCTTCTTGGCGCCCGCGGCGGGCTTGAGCGTGTTGAGTTCCATCTCAGTCCTCGACTTTCACGAGATAGCTCACCTTGTTGATCATGCCGCGGATGGCGGGCGTGTCGTCATGCTCCACGGTGTGGCGGATGCGGCGCAGCCCCAGGCCCCGGATCGTGGCCTTGTGCCCGCTCAGCGTGCCGCGCAGGCCCTTGACCTGCGTCACCTTGATTTTCTTGGGGGAAGTCATTTCCGGGTCCTTCCTCAGCCGACGATCTCTTCGACCTTCTTGCCGCGCTTGGCCGCGATCTCGGACGGGCGGTGCTGCTGCAGCAGCCCGTCGAGCGTGGCGCGCACGACGTTGTACGGATTGGTGGAGCCGTGGCACTTGGCCGAGATGTTGGTCACGCCCATCACCTCGAACACCGCGCGCATGGCGCCGCCGGCCTTGATGCCGTTGCCCTCGGCGGCGGGCTTCATCATCACCCTCGTCGCGCCGTGGCGGCCAAGCACCTCGTGGTGGATGGTGCCGCCCTTGAGGGCGACCTTCACCATGTTGCGGCGGGCCTGCTCCATCGCCTTCTGGACCGCCACCGGCACCTCGCGGGACTTGCCCTTGCCCATGCCGATGGAGCCGTCGCCGTCGCCCACCACCGTGAGCGCGGCGAAGCCGAGGATCCGGCCGCCCTTGACGACCTTCGTGACCCGGTTCACCGAGATCATCTTCTCCCGGAGGCCGTCGCTGCGCTCGTCGTTCTGTTCGATCTTCGCCATGTTGGAATTCCTGTGCTGTTTCGCGGCGGTCCTAGAACTTCAGCCCGCCCTCGCGGGCGGCCTCGGCCAGCGCCTTCACGCGGCCGTGGTAGCTGAAGCCGGAGCGGTCGAAGGCCACCTCGGAGACGCCGGCGGCCTTGGCCTTCTCGGCGATGCGCTTGCCGACGAGGGCCGCGGCCTGCTTGTTGCCGCCGTTGCCGGCCTGGGCGCGGACCTCCTTCTCGAGCGTCGAGGCCGAGGCGAGCACGCTCGAGCCGTCGGCCGCGATGACCTGCGCGTAGATGTGCAGGTTCGTGCGGTGCACGGTGAGGCGGACGGCTTCCTGGCGATGGATGCGCGCGCGCGTCTTCGCCGCGCGGCGCCTTCTCGAGGTCTTCTTGTCGATCATGATCGGATTCTCCGTTCTCTCGCCGTCCGCTACTTCTTCTTCGTTTCCTTGATCGTCACCTTCTCGTCCGAGTAGCGGACGCCCTTGCCCTTGTACGGCTCGGGGGACTTGTAGGCGCGGATCTCGGCGGCCACCTGGCCGACCTTCTGGCGGTCCACGCCCTTGATCACGATCTCGGTCTGCGTCGGGGTCTCGGCCTTCACGCCCTCGGGCAGCACGTGCACGATCGGGTGCGAGAAGCCGAGCGCCAGGTTGAGCTTGTTGCCCTGCGCCTGGGCCTTGTAGCCCACGCCGACGAGCGTGAGCTTCCTCTCGAAGCCCTGCTTCACGCCGTGGACCATGTTGGCGACGAGCGCGCGCATGGTGCCGGACATGGCCTTGGCCTGGATCGACTGGTCGGCGGCGGCGAAGGTGAGGCTGGCCCCCTCCACCTTCACGACGACGCTCTCCGGCACCGCCTGGCGCAGCGTGCCGAGCGGACCCTTCACCGTGACGTCGGTCTTGCCGAGCGCGACCTCGACCTTGTCGGGAATCGCGACGGGGTACTTTGCGATGCGGGACATGGCTTTGGGCTCCTTACACCACGATGCAGAGGACTTCGCCGCCCACGCCCGTCTCGCGGGCCCGGCGGTCGGTCATCACGCCGCGGGAGGTGGACACGATCGCCACGCCCAGGCCGTTGAGCACGCGGGGAATGTCGTCGCGCCCCTTGTAGATGCGCAGCCCCGGGCGCGAGACGCGCTCGAGGCGCTCGATGACCGGCTTGCCCGCGTAGTACTTGAGCGCGATCTCGAGGACGGGCTTGCCGTCCTGGTCGCGCTGCGCGAAGTCCTCGATGTAGCCTTCGTCCTTCAGGACCTTGGCGATCGCGAACTTCACCTTCGAGGCGGGAATCGCGACGCTGACCTTGTCGGTGGCCTGGGCGTTGCGGATCCGCGTCAGCATGTCCGCGATGGGATCACTCATGCTCATCGATGGCCTCCTACCAGCTCGCCTTGATCATGCCGGGGATCTCGCCGCGCATCGCGATCTCGCGGATCTTGTTGCGCGCGAGGCCGAACTTGCGGAACGTCCCGCGCGGCCGGCCCGTGATGGCGCAGCGGTTGCGCAGCCGCACGGGCGAGGCATTGCGGGGCAGGGCCTGGAGCTTGGCCAGGGCCTCGTCGCGGGCCTCGTCGGTGGCCTTGGAATCCTGGATGATGGCGATGAGCTGCCGGC
This sequence comes from Pseudomonadota bacterium, assembly GCA_029781595.1. Taxonomy (GTDB): domain Bacteria; phylum Pseudomonadota; class Gammaproteobacteria; order Burkholderiales; family Usitatibacteraceae; genus FEB-7. Next base: position 24,932 of record JAKOWJ010000322.1, read on the forward strand.
GCTTCTCCGCGAACTTCTTCACGGTGGCGCGGCGCTTCGCCTCGCGGTTGATGAGTGCGAGCTTGGCCATTACGCCCTCTCAGTTCTGAACGGGAATCGGAAGGCGGCGAGGAGGGCCTTGGCCTCCGCGTCGGTCTTCGCGGTCGTCGTGATGCAGATGTTCATGCCCCGGAGCGCGTCGACCTTGTCGTACTCGATCTCGGGGAAGATGATCTGTTCCTTGATGCCGATGCTGTAGTTGCCGCGGCCGTCGAACGCGCGCCCGGAGACGCCGCGGAAGTCGCGCACGCGCGGCAGCGCGATCGTGACCAGGCGGTCGAGGAACTCGTACATCCGGTGCGAGCGCAGCGTGACCATGCACCCGATCGGGTAGCCCGTGCGGATCTTGAAGTGCGCGATCGACTTGCGCGACTTGGTGATGACGGGCTTCTGGCCCGCGATCTTCACGAGGTCGCCGGAGGCGTTCTCGAGGATCTTCTTGTCCGCGACGGCCTCGCCCACGCCCATGTTCAGCGTGATCTTGGTGATGCGCGGCACCTGCATCTTGGTCTTGTAGCCGAACTGCTGCATGAGCGCCGGCACCACCGTCTCGCGGTAGAGGGTCTGCAGGCGCGGCGGCTGCACCGGGCCCTGCGCCTTGGCGGGTTTCTGCTCTTTGGCCTTTGCCATGGAATGGTTCTCCGGACTCTCAGGCGTCGGCGACTTCGCCGTTCGACTTGAAGAAGCGGACCTTTCGGCCGTCCTCGAGGATGCGGAACCCGACCCGGTCGCCCTTGCCCGTGGCCGGGTTGAACAGGGCCACGTTGGAGGCCTGGATCGGCATTTCCTTGTCGACGATCCCGCCCGTCTGGCCCTTGATCGGGTTCGGACGGGTGTGGCGCTTGACGCGGTTCACGCCCTCGACCACGACCTTGCCCGTGTCGAGGACGCGCAGCACCGTGCCGCGCTTGCCCTTGTCCTTGCCGGTGGTGACGACCACCTGGTCGCCCTTGCGGATCTTTTTCATGTGGCGCTCCTACAGCACTTCCGGCGCGAGGGAGACGATCTTCATGAAGCGCTCCGTGCGCAGCTCCCGCGTCACCGGCCCGAAGATGCGGGTGCCGATCGGCTCGAGCTTCGGGTTGAGGAGCACGGCGGCGTTCGAGTCGAACTTGATGACCGAGCCGTCGGGGCGACGGACGCCGTGCGCGGTACGCACCACGACCGCGCTGTAGACCTCGCCCTTCTTCACGCGGCCGCGCGGGGCGGCCGACTTGATGCTCACCTTGATGATGTCGCCGATGCCGGCGTAGCGGCGCTTGGAGCCGCCGAGCACCTTGATACACATCACCGACCGCGCGCCGGTGTTGTCGGCGACGTCGAGAATGGACTGCATCTGAATCATTGTTCTCTCTCCAACTTGTCCCGGCAGGCGCGGATGTCCCGTCCGGTCAGTCTTGGATCCGTCTTCCGCCGGTCGCGCGCCCGTGCGGGGCGCCTTTCCGGCTGGCGTGAAATGAATCTGGGCCCGGACGCTTGGGTGCATCGGCTTCGGCCGACGCCCGGGGTGCCCCCGGCAAGCCGGGGTCTACAGCGGACTTCCGGCCGACGAAGCCACGGCCGGAAGCGTGAAAAGACTGCGATTGTAGCCTGTTTTCGCCCCTGGGGGCAAGTCACTCCGGCCGGGCGCGCTCGATGAGCTTCGCGACCTTCCAGCTCTTGGTCTTGGAGATCGGGCGGCACTCCACGATCTCGACCTTGTCGCCGGTCCGGGCCTCGCCCGCCTCGTCGTGGGCGTGGTACTTCTTGGTCCGGCGCACGACCTTGCCGATGACCGGGTGCATGACCTGGCGCTCGACGAGGACGGTCACCGTCTTCTCCATCTTGTCGCTCACGACCCTGCCCGTGAGGCTTCGCTGGTTCTTCGCGGTCTCGGTCATTGCTTGCTCGCTTTCGCCTTCTCGGTGAGCACGGTGTGCACGCGCGCGATCTCGCGCTTGACGCGCTGGATCTCGCTGTTCTTGGTGAGGCTCTGGGTGGCCAGCTGCATGCGCAGGCCGAACTGGGCCTTGCGCAGCTCCAGCAGTTCCTTGCGCAGGTCCTCGACGCTCTTGGAACGCAGTTCGCTCGCTTTCATGTCGTTTCCTCAGCCGATGAGCCGGTGCACGAACGTCGTGCGGATCGGGAGCTTGGCCGCCGCGAGCGCGAAGGCCTCGCGGGCCAGCGCCTCGTTGACGCCGTCCATCTCGTAGAGAACCTTGCCCGGCACGATCTCGGCCACGAAGTACTCGGGGTTGCCCTTGCCGTTGCCCATGCGGACCTCGGCGGGCTTCTTGGAGACCGGCTTGTCCGGGAAGATGCGGATCCAGATCCGGCCGCCGCGCTTGATGTGGCGCGTCATCGCGCGGCGCGCCGCCTCGATCTGCCGCGCCGTCAGCCGGCCCCGGCCCACGGCCTTCAGGCCGAACTCGCCGAAGGAGACCTTGGCGCCGTTGGTCGCGACACCCTTGTTCCGGCCCTTCTGCTCCTTGCGGTATTTCCTTCTAGCTGGCTGCAGCATGCTTCACCCCCGGTTTCCTGGTCTTGCGTTCGGCTTCCGGCGCCGCGGCCACGGGCTGCTCGCCCTTGCCCAGGACCTCGCCCTTGAAGACGAGCACCTGGACGCCGATCGTCCCGTACGTCGTGCGCGCCTCGGAGAAGCCGTACTCGATGTCGGCGCGAAGCGTGTGAAGGGGAACGCGGCCCTCGCGGTACCACTCCGTGCGCGCGATCTCGGCGCCGTTCAGCCGCCCCGCGCTCGTGATCTTGATGCCCTGCGCGCCCAGGCGCATCGCGTTCTGCATGGCGCGCTTCATGGCGCGCCGGAACATCACGCGCTTCTCGAGCTGGCCCGTGATCGAGTCCGCGATGAGCTGCGCGTCGAGCTCGGGCTTCCGGATCTCCTCGATGTTCACGTGGACCGGCACGCCCATCAGGCGCTGCAGGACGTGGCGCAGGCCCTCGATGTCCTCGCCCTTCTTGCCGATCACCACGCCCGGCCGCGCCGAGTAGATGGTGATGCGGGCGTTCTTGGCGGGGCGCTCGATGACGACGCGGCCGACCGCGGCGTGCGAGAGCTTCTTGCGCAGGTATTCGCGGACCCGGATGTCCTCGGCGAGCATGCCGGGGAAGTTCTTCGAATTCGCGTACCACTTGGAGGTCCAGTTGCGGTTGACCGCGAGGCGGAACCCGGTCGGGTTGATCTTCTGTCCCATCGTTCTCCCCTTCAGTTCCGGCCGTCGCCGACGGTCAGGAACACGTGGCAGGTGTGCTTCAGCACGCGGTTGCCGCGGCCCTTGGCGCGGGCGTGGAAGCGCTTGAGCACCGGCCCCTTCTCGACGTAGATTCGCGTGACCTTCAGCTCGTCGATGTCGGCGCCGTTGTTGTGCTCGGCGTTGGCGATGGCGCTCTCCAGGACCTTCTTGATGATCTGCGCGCCCTTCTTGGGCGAGAAGGCGAGGATGTTCAGGGCGCGGTCGACCTTCTGGCCCCGGACGAGGTCGGCGACCAGCCGTCCCTTCTGGGCCGAGAGTTTCGCGCCGTACAGCTTGGCGTTGACTTGCATCGCGGTCTCCCTACTTCTTCGCCGGCGCCGAGGGCGACGCGGCCTTCTTGTCGGCGGAGTGGCCCTTGAACGTGCGCGTCAGGGCGAACTCGCCGAGCTTGTGGCCGACCATGTTCTCGGTCACGTAGACGGGGATGTGCTGCTTGCCGTTGTGGACGGCGATGGTGAGGCCGACGAAATCCGGCAGGACGGTGGACCGACGCGACCAGGTCTTGATCGGACGCTTGTCCTTCGCGGCGACCGCGGCTTCCACCTTCTTCATGAGATGCCCGTCGACGAACGGGCCCTTCTTGATTGAACGTGCCATGTCGTTTGCCCCTTACGCCTTCTTGTGGCGGCTGCGCACGATCATCGACTGCGTGCGCTTGTTGGAACGCGTCTTCTTGCCCTTGGCCGGCTGGCCCCAGGGGGAGACGGGATGGCGGTTGCCGCGCGTGCGGCCGCCCAGCGGGTGATCGACGGGGTTCATCGTCTCGCCGCGGACCGTCGGGCGGATGCCGCGCCAGCGGTTCGCGCCGGCCTTGCCGATCTGGCGCAGGTTGTGCTCCTCGTTGCCGACCTCGCCGATCGTGGCCCGGCAGTCGATGTGCACGCGGCGGATCTCGCCGGAGCGCATGCGCAGCTGCGCGTATTCGCCTTCGCGCGCGAGGAGCTGGACGCCGGCGCCGGCGGCGCGCGCGATCTGCGCCCCCTTGCCGGGCTTCATCTCCACGCAGTGCACGGTCGTGCCCACGGGGATGTTGCGCAGCGGCAGGGCGTTTCCGGCCTTGATGGGCGCCTCGGCGCCGCTCTCGACTTTCTGGCCGACCGCGACGCCCTTGGGGGCGATCACGTAGCGGCGCTCGCCGTCTGCGTAGCACAGCAGCGCGATGTTGGCGCTGCGGTTCGGGTCGTACTCGAGGCGCTCGACTGTCGCCGGCACGCCATCCTTGTTGCGGCGGAAGTCGATGATGCGGTAGTGCTGCTTGTGGCCGCCGCCTTGGTGGCGCGTGGTGATGTTGCCGAAGGAGTTGCGGCCCGCGCGCTTGGCCTTCTTCTCGAGCAGCGGGGCGTGCGGCTTTCCCTTGTGCAGGTCGGGGTTCACGACCTTGACCATCGACCGTCGGCCGGCCGAGGTGGGTTTGGTCTTGACGAGGGCCATGTTATGCCACTCCTTCCACGAAGTTGATGTCGCCCTCGCCCTTCAGGCTCACGTAGGCCTTCTTCACGTCGCGGCGGCGCCCTTCGAAGCGCCCGTGGCGCTTCTGCTTGCCCTTGAGGTTGACCACGTTCACCGCGGCGACCTCGACCTTCTGCTCCTTGAAGAGCAGCTCCACGGCGGCCTTGATCTCCGCCTTGGTGGCGTCCGCGAGCACCTCGAAGACGACCTGGCGGTTCTTCTCGCCCACCATCGTCGCCTTCTCCGAGATGATCGGGGCGCGGATGACCTTCATCAGACGTTCCGTGTTCATGCCAGCGCCTCCTCGAAGTGCTTGACCGCGCCGCGGGTCAGGAGGACCTTCGGGAACCGGACCAGGCTCACCGGATCCGCGTGGCGCGCCTCGAGGACCAGCACGTTGGGCAGGTTCCGCGAGGAAAGGTAGAGGTTCTCGTCGGGCTGGTCCGTGATGATCAGCACCTCGGTGAGGCCCATCGCCTTGAGCTTCTGCGTGAGGAGCCTGGTCTTGGGCTGATCGACCGTCAGCGCGTCGACCACCGCCAGGCGCTCCTCGCGGACGAGTTGCGAGAGGATGGAGGCCATGCCCGCGCGGTACATCTTGCGGTTCACCTTCTGCGAGAAGTTCTCGTCGGGAGAGGACGGGAAGATCTTGCCGCCCCCCCGCCACAGCGGGCTGGACGTCATGCCGGCGCGGGCGCGGCCCGTGCCCTTCTGGCGGAACGGCTTCTTGGTGGAGTGCTTGACGGTGCCGCGGTCCTTCTGGGCCCGCGTGCCCGAGCGGCCGTTGGCGTGGTACGCCACCACCACCTGGTGCACGAGCGCCTCGTTGAACGCGCGCCCGAACAGGGCCTCGGAGGCGGCCACCGGGGCGAGCGACTCGCCCTTGTCGTTGATGACCTTCAGTTCCATCACTTGCCTCCCTTCGCGGCCCGGGCCTTCACGCTCGGGCGAAGGATCACGGCGCCGTTCTTCGCACCGGGCACGGAGCCCTTGATCATCACGAGCCCGCGTTCGGCGTCCACGCGCGCCACCTCCAGGAGCTGGACGGTGCGCTGGACGTTGCCCAGGTGGCCGGACATCCGCTTGCCGGGGAACACCCGGCCCGGGTCCTGCGCCATGCCGATGGAGCCCGGCGAGTTGGTCGAGACCGAATTGCCGTGCGAGGCGCGGTTCGAGGAGAAGTGGTGGCGCTTGATGACGCCCGCGTAGCCCTTGCCGATGGTGGTCCCGGTGACGTCGACCTTCTGGCCGACCTGGAACATGTCCACCTTGAGCTCGGCGCCCACGGCGAGGCTCGCGGCCGCGTCGGGGGCGATCCGGAACTCCCGGAGCACGCTGCCGGCCTCGGTGCCCGCCTTGGCGAAGTGCCCCGCCATGGCCTTGGTCACGCGCGAGGCGCGGCGCTTGCCGAAGGCGACCTGGATGGCGCAGTAGCCATCGCCCTCGGCCGTCTTGATCTGGGTGACGCGGTTGCCCGCGCAGTCGAGCACCGTCACGGGGACGCTCGTGCCGTCCTCGTTGAAGATGCGCATCATGCCGACCTTCCGGCCGACGAGTCCGAGACTCATCTTCTATCCTTTCTCTTGTTCGCCCGCCGTCCTGCCCGCGGGTGCCGGCTGCAATTGGCCGGCCCTTCACCTTCCGTCCGGACGGATGCCCGGGCGGTCGCAACAGACTGCTAGAGCTTGATCTCCACGTCGACCCCGGCGGGCAGGTCCAGCTTCATGAGCGCGTCCACCGTCTTGTCCGTCGGGTCGATGATGTCCATGAGCCGCAGGTGCGTGCGGATCTCGAACTGGTCGCGCGAGGTCTTGTTCTTGTGCGGCGAGCGCAGGATGTCGAACCGCTCGATGCGCGTGGGCATCGGGACCGGCCCCTTCACCACCGCGCCCGTGCGCTTGGCGGTCTCCACGATCTCGAGCGCCGACTGGTCGATGAGCTTGTAGTCGAACGCCTTGAGGCGGATCCGGATCTTCTGCTTGCCGAGGTTCTGGGCCATCGTCCTACTCCAGGATCTTGGAGACGACGCCGGCGCCGACGGTGCGGCCGCCCTCGCGGATGGCGAAGCGAAGCCCATCCTCCATCGCGATGGGCGCGATCAGCGACACCGTCATCTTGATGTTGTCGCCCGGCATGACCATCTCCACGCCCGAGGGAAGCTCCAGCGACCCCGTCACGTCCGTCGTGCGGAAGTAGAACTGCGG
>JAKOWJ010000330.1 GCA_029781595.1 Pseudomonadota bacterium
GGTAGCCGCCGATCCAGAGATCCGGGTCGACCGGGCGGAGGCCGAGGGCCTGGCCGGCGGCCGCACGCTGCTGGGCCGCCGCGGGCGCCGCGCTCGCGCTGCCGGGAGGCATGACGAAGCCCTGAGGGCGTGCAAGAATGGCGGCGTCCGTACCGCGGGGGGAGACGCCGATGAACGACAGGACCGTCAAGGACGCCTTCATGGAGGCGGTGCAGAACCAGCTCGATACCGGGGATCCGCCGGAGACGCGCGCCACGCTCGAGCGCCTGGTGGCCGCGGGGCATTCCCGCGGCGAGGCCATGCAGCTCATGGCCGCGGTCGCCCGCAACGAGATGCAGGCCATGCTGGCGGGCGGGCGCCAGTTCGACAACGCCCGCTACGCGAAGCTGCTGGCGAAGCTGCCCGAGCTCGACTGAAGGGCCTAGACCACGGGGCCCACGTCGACGACGTGCCCCACCTTCACCACCAGCGGCCACTGGTGCTTGTGGACGAAGAGGCCCCCCACCTCGACGCCGCCCTCCTTCTCCATCACGTGGATCACCGCGGAGTAGGGGTAGTAGTGCGTCACGCCGTCGCGCTCGCCCCGCGCCGCGAAGAAGGTCTCCGCGGCCAGCGCGAGCGTGGCCTCGTCGATGTGGTAGGCCGTGTGGTAGTTCAGGCCGATCCGCTGGCCCAGGTAGCGTTCGAAGAGCGCCTTCATCGTTGCCGCCTCGCGGGGAATCCGCGCATCCATGATCCGCCGGCGCGCCGGCGCCGGCAAGGTCGCGGCTAGCGCTTCGCCGCCCTCGCCCGCGCCACGGCCTCGGCCAGCTCCGCGCCGCTCTTGTAGTGCGGCACCCGCCAGGCGAGCCGGTAGGCGCGCTGCACCAGCGCGTTGGAACCGTTCACCTCGTCGTCCCAGTACCTGCGCGCCAGCCGCAGGTTGCCCTCCGGGTCCAGCATGAACGCGTCGCGCGAGCCCGCGCCGCCGAAGATGTAGAGCTTGCCGTGCAGGATGGCCCAGGTGTCCGCATCGCCCCCCCAGGGGATGCCGTAGACGATGCCGTTGGCGCAGTAGCCGCCGAACTGCGGCACGTACCTGTCCGGCGCCGCGTCGAAGAGCCGCTTGTGCTCCGCGCTCGCGAAGCGGAAGGTCACGTCCCTGTACACCGACTTGATGGCCGGGTCGCCGGCCTGCGGGCGGCCGTCGGTGAAGTAGCTCACCACGTCGTGGCCCGCGAGGATCAGGTGCTCGTCCGCGCCGGCGGCGATGGCGTTGACGGGGCTCAGCCCCTGGCCGGGGCTCTGGGTGACGAGCGGGGCGCAGGCGGTCGCCGCGACGAGCACGGTGGCGGCAAGCAGGATGCGTTTCATCGGGTGTCCTCCGGTCAGGGTTCGTCGTCGTCGGTGCCCGCGGCGGCGCGCAGCAGGCGGTCGCGCACCGCCTCCCACGCCGCATCCCCGGGCGGGGCCTGGACCACCAGCAGGTCGGCGCGGCTCGCGTCGAGCCCGCGAAGGCTCGCGTAGAGGTCGTGCGCGTAGGCCGCGGGAGCCGCGGGCGCCTCGCGCCACTCGCACGCGGCCTCGCCGTCCAGCGCGGCGGGCCGCGGGAGGCGGGCCAGCACGGCCACGCGCCGGCCGGCCGCCAGCCACTGGCGCACGCGCGGCTCCAGCTCCTGCGGCCCGGCGAGGACCACTGGCGTGCGCGGCGCGTAGTGCGCGGCGAGCGTGCCGGAGGCGCGTGGCGCCGCCTCGTCGCGGTCGGCCGGGGCCTCGCCGAGCGCGGCCGCGATCGCCTCCCGCGTCACGGCGCCGGGACGCAGCAGCACCGGGCGGCCGCGCGAGAGATCCACGATCGTCGATTCCAG
>JAKOWJ010000336.1 GCA_029781595.1 Pseudomonadota bacterium
GAGAAGGGCGAGGCGGCCACGGCGGCGCAGATCGCCAGGCGCATCCGCATCGTGCGCATGGCCGCGCGCGGCATGAAGCTGGAGTTCTTCGAGACGGCCGCGACGGCGACGCTCAAGCGCCAGCGCCTGGCCATCACCTTCTGGAGCCGGCACTCCAACCAGACCACCGAGCGCACCGTCTCGCCCCAGCGCCTCGTCTTCTATCGCGGCAACTGGTATCTCGATGCCTGGTGCCACCTTCGCGACGGCATCCGCAGCTTCGCGCTGGACGGGCTGCGGGCGGCGGCGCTTCGCACCGACAAGGCGCGCGACGTGCCCGAGGCCGAGCTCGACGACTTCCTCGCCTCCAGCTACGGCATCTTCGCGGGCCCGCCGAAAGGCTGGGCGAAGCTGCGCTTCACGCCCACCGCCGCACGCTGGGTGGCGCACGAGAAGTGGCACTCCCGCCAGCGCGGCCGCTTCGAGCCCGACGGCGGCTACGTGCTGGAGGTGCCCTTCGGCGACGACCGCGAGCTGGTGATGGACATCCTCAAGTACGGGCCCGAGTGCCGCGTGGAAGAGCCGCCCGCCCTCGCCGAGAAGGTGGCGGAGCAGGCGAGGCGGACGGCGAAGCTCTACAAGGCCACCCGCTGACGCCTTCGGCAAGGCTCACCCCCTGAGCCTCGCGCCCGCCAGGCTGGTGCACGGTGGCGCCCGCTTCGCGCGCCCCTCACGTCCAGGAGGATTCCATGCGCTCGGCCCTGCTGTGCCTGCTGCTCCTCGCCGCCCTCGCCCGCCCCGGCGAGGCCTCGGCCATGCTTCCTGAATCGGGGTGGTACTGGAACCCGGCCGAGTCCGGCCGCGGCTTCAACATCGAGGTGCAGGACGACAAGCTCTTCGCGGCGGCCTTCGTCTACGCGCCCGACGGCACCGCCATCTGGTACGTGGCCGGCGGCCAGATGTCGAGCGACCGGACCTTCTCGGCGCCGATGTTCCGGACGGCCGGGGGGCAGTGCATCGGCTGCGCCTACGGGGGCGCGCCCGTGCTCACGCAGGAGGGCAACCTCTCCATCACCTTCACCACGCCGGAGTCGGCCAGCATCACGGCGCTGGGGGTCACGATGAGCGTGCAGCGGCACGACTTCTCGGAGACGAACCTCTTCAACCCCGGCGCGCTCTACGGCGAGTGGTCGACGACGGAAGGCGAGCCCTCGCTCGCCACCTACTTCGGCGAGCGCCTCATCCTGAACACGCTCTACACCAGCACCGCGGGCGACCTCTACGGCTCCGGCTACCGCACGGGCAACAGCGCGCGCGTGGCGCTCGGCCGGTGCCAGAGCCGCAACCTGTGCGTGATCGCCTTCAGCTTCACCTCGACGTCGGACGAGTACTACACCTACGCCTTCCACGGCTTCGGGCGGATGGAGGGCCTGCTGCAGGTGCTGCCGCGCGGCGCGACGCCCTCGGCCACGGGCGGGTTCTACTTCCTCGCCCACCGCACCAAGTCCAAGGCCTACGTGCAGGGCCGCTCGGCGCCGGCCATGAGCAAGGCCGCCGTGGTGGAGGACGATGCCGTTCTCGAGGCGGTCGCGGCCGCCAAACGGCGCCTGCAGGCCGAGCCCACGGAACGCACCAAGGCCCTGGCCGAGTCGCTCGTCGCCGCCGGCGCCGAGGCGCTGCAGCGGGAGGTGGCCGCGGAGCTGGCCCGGATGCGGGGCGCGGCACACTAGGGGGTGATGAACGCGGCCTTTCCGCTCCTCACGATCGTCTCCGGCGGCCAGACGGGCGTCGACCGCGGCGCCCTGGACGCGGCCCTCGACGCCGGCTTCCCCTGCGGCGGCTGGTGCCCCGAGGGCCGCAAGGCCGAGGACGGCCCCATCGACGCGCGCTATCCCGTCGTGGAGCTTCCAGGCGCCGGATACCGGGAGCGCACCGTGCGCAACGTGGTCGACAGCGACGGGACGGTGATCCTCCACCGGGGCCCCGTCGCCGGCGGCACCGAGCTCACGCTTTACGCCTGCGAGCGCCACGCGAGGCCCCACCTGCTCGTGGATGCCGCCACCGTCGACGCCGCCGGTGCCGCCGCCGCGATCGCGGCATTCGTCCGGGCCCACGGCGTCCGGACACTGAACGTGGCCGGTCCCCGCGAGAGCAAGTGGCCCGGTGCCGGCGCGTTCGCGAGATCGGCCATCGGCTTGATCCTGCGCAGATCCTGAGGCGCCCCGGCACTTGCGCGCGTCCGGCCGTTTGTTAACAATTCGGCCAAACGATTCGAACATCGCACCATGTCGGGAGGGTTCCACGCCGCCTGCCGGGGCGCCGCCCAGCGCCGCCCCGCCGCGCGGGCTCATTTGCTGAGCCTGCGCGCTGCCACGCTCGGTTCCGATGCCCCGCCTTTTGCCGGGGACCGAGGAGCCGCCATGGACGCCCGAGCCTACGAAGAGATCCGCCCCCCCGAGACCGCCGAGTGGCTCCCCGCGGGCCTTCGCGAGCCGCCCACGCGCTGGCTGCGCGGCCGCTTCGACGAGGTGGCCCGGGCACTGCCCGTCTTCGACCGCGGGCCCTTCGCGATGGCGCCGGAGAACGAGGGCCCCTGGCACGCCAACGAGCTCCTGGACCTCATCGCCACGCGCGAGGTCGACGGCTGGGTGCGCCGGCCCGTGGCGGTGGTCTCGCGCGCCTACCGCCTCATCGGCCACCGCGAGGCGGCGGTCGCGATGGCCCGCGCGCTGGCCGACCTGGGCCTCGAGCCCGACGGCCTGGACACCCACGCCACGCTCGAGCGCTACGGGGCGCGCCTCGCGCTGGAGGTGAACCTGGGCGCGGAGTGGATGCTGCACCCGCCGGACGGCCACCCGCTCGCGCTGCAGCTTCGGTGCCTCAACTCCGTGGACGCGAGCGCGATGCTGCGCGTGTGCTTCACCTGGTATCGCCTGGTGTGCACCAACGGCCTGGTGGCGGGCTTCTCGCAGGCCGTGGGCGGGCTCACGCACCGCGAGACGCGCGCCCCGGCCGACATCCGCCTGGAGCTCTCCCACGGGCTGGAGGCCGCGCGGCGCGACCGCGCCTCGCTGGGCCACTGGTTCACGCAGCGCCTGCCGTGGCCGCGCGTGGCGCCGTTCGTCGACGGCCCGCTCAAGGACGGCTGGGGCGCCCGCGACGCCGCGCGCTTCCTGCACATCCTGGCCACGGGCCACGACGGCGAGTTCGCCGACCGGTTCCAGCCCGGCAAGCCAAGCGGGAAGGCGATGGAGTCGACGGTGCGCGTGCCCGGCAGTCCGGCGCGCGCCGCCACGCAGTGGGACGCGGCACAGGCCCTCTCGTGGGTCGCCCGCGGCCGCCGCGACCCGGCCGCGCACCTGGATCGCCTGCGGGAGATCCCGTCCCTCGTGCAGCAGCTCGCGGAGGGCTAGGCATGCAATTCGACCTGCCCAGCGGCCACGTGATCTCCCTGAGCTACCTGGAGCAGCGCCGCACCTACGCGGCCGCCATCTCCGGGCGCGGCGCCGCGCGCGGGAACGGCGAGCGCATCGCGCGCCTGCTCGACGAGGCCGCCGAGCGCTTGCCGTGGCTGGGCGAGGTGCACCTGCTGCCGGCCAGGCTCGCCGCGCGCGGGCCGCTGCCCACCGTGACGACGCTCGCCGAGTTCGTCTCCAACGCGCCGGCCAACGACCCGGGCGAGGCGTTCTCGTCCGCGGCCTTCCTCTGGTTCCAGGCCGACTTCGGGCTGGACGACGAGCAGGCGCTCGATGCGCTGCGCCGCGTGGACTGGCCCGCGCTCGCGGTCGACTGGAGCCCGTAGGAGGCCCATGCTCGGCGCGATCGTCGGCGACATCGTCGGTTCCATCTACGAGTGGAACAACCACCGCTCGAAGGACTTCCCGTTCTTCGGGCCCGGGACCGACTACACCGACGACTCGGTGCTCACCCTGGCCGTGGCCGATGCGCTGCTGCACGGCCACCCGCCGCAGAACGCGCTCTACCTCTGGGCCACGCGCCACCCGAAGCGCGGCTACGGGGGCAGCTTCTCCAAGTGGCTCACCACCTGGGAGCTCGCGCCCTACGGCAGCTGGGGCAACGGCGCCGCGATGCGCGTGAGCCCGGCGGCCCTGCTCGCCAACTCGCTCGTGGAGGCGCTCGAGCTCGCCGACCGCGTGACCAGCGTCACCCACGACCACCCCGAGGGGCTGAAGGGCGCGCGGGCCACGACGCACGCGATTTTCCTCGCGCGGCACGGCGCCTCGCCCGCGGAGATCCGCCGCGTCGTGGCGCAGCTCTACGGCTACGACATGGACCGCACGGTGGACACGATCCGCCCGGTGTACCGCTTCAACGAGAGCTGCCAGGAGACGGTGCCGGAGGCGCTCATCTGCGCGCTGGAGGCCGGGAGCTTCGAGGACGCCATCCGCAACGCCATCTCCATCGGCGGCGACTCGGACACGGTGGCGGCCATCGCGGGGCCGCTCGCCGAGGCACGCTTCGGCATCCCGGAGGACATCGCGCAGGAGGCGATGCGCCGCCTGCCGGACGACATGCGCGAAACCCTTCGCAAGCTCTACGCGCGCTCGGAGTACGCGCACCCCATCCCCAGCGAGCGGCCGCGCATCCCGGTGCCGGAGCTTCGCGCGCGCTACGAGGCGCTGCTGCCCATCGAGGAGCTGCCGGGCGAGCGCACCTTCCGCATCCGGCTGGGGCAGGGGTGGGACTCCTTCCTCTTCTACGGGCGCGACGCCTCGCTCTTCCTGCACTCGCGGCGCGAGCTGGAGAGCGAGCCGGCCGACCGCTTCGAGGACTGCCCGGACCTGGTGCGCCTGGTGATGGAGGCCTGGCCCGACCCGCGGCGCTAGAAAATCGGGGACGTTCCCCGATTTCCGCCTGGATATCCGCGAAAGGCGGATGGCCTCGGAAATCGGGGAACGTCCCCGATTTTCAGGCGCCGAAGAGGCGCGGCATGTCGGCGGCGGTGAAGCGGTACTCCTGGTTGCAGATCTCGTCGCGCACCGACACCACGCCGTGCTCGGCGAGCGTGGCCTCCACCTCGGCGCGCCCCAGGCCCCGCAGCATGGCGATCACCTTGTCCTCGCTTCGCGTGCAGCCGTCGCGCACGGCGTGGGCGGAGTACAGGCGCACGTCGTCCTCCGGGAAGAGGCCGGTGAGGAAGGCCGCGATCGGGTCCTGCTCCCCGCCCTCCAGGCCGCGGGCCAGCGCCGCCGGGGCGCCGATGGCCGCCGCCTGCTGCACGCGCGCCCAGCCGTCGGGGTCGCGCTCGTCGGCCTTGGGGAGCTTCTGCAGGATGAGGGCGCCCACCCACTCCTGGCTCGTGCCCACCCACAGGTGCGTGGGCACCTGCTCGCTGCGGTCGAAGTAGCGCTCGAAGCACTCGGCGAGGGAGGCGCCCTCCAGCGGCACGATGGACTGGAAGTGACGCGCCGTGGCGGTGTTCTCCAGCGTGAGCACGATGCGCCCGTCGGCGAAGAGCTCCGGGAGGGGCGAGGCCGCGTCGTGCCCGCCGGAGGCGTCGAAGCGCAGCATCGCCCGCAGCGCCAGCTCGTGCGTGCAGTCGGCCACCGCCATGGACACCGGCCCGTGCCCCATCACCTGCAGCACGGCGCGCCCGGGGTGCTTCAGGCCCGCTGCCACCAGCACGGCCAGGGAGGCGAATTCTCCCAGCAGCTGGCGCAGCGCCTCGGGGTACGCGTGCCGGCGCAGCATCTCCCGCCAGGCCGGCCCCAGGCGCACCACCTGCCCGCGGATGTCCAGGTTCTCGAGGAGGAAGCGCTGCGTGAGGTCGGCCGGGGCGTGCATGCGGGGATGATACCGCCGGCAGGGGCCCGGCCCGCCCCGCGTGACCGTTGCGGCAGGTCAATTTTGGGGGTTTTCCCAAGCGTATCTTGGACTTGCGCACACCCCCCGCGGGAGGTCCCCATGTATGCCCAGCCCCAGTCGCTGCTGCCCAACTTCGTGTCCGGCAACGCGGACCGGCTCCTGCACGCCACCCTGGGCAAGTTCACCGGCGGCATGTCGCCGGCGGCCCTGTCCAACGCCTGGCTCGACTGGGCCACGCACCTGGCCATGTCGCCCAGCAAGCAGGCCGAGCTGGTCGAGATGGGCGCGCGCCAGTGGCAGCGCTTCGGCCAGCTGGTGCTGCACATGGCCGCCAACGGCGGCAAGTGCGAGGCCTGCATCCAGCCCCTGCCGCAGGACCCGCGCTTCCGCGACCCGGGCTGGCAGGAGTGGCCCTACAACCTCGTCTACCAGGGGTTCCTCCTCGCGCAGCAGTGGACTTCCATCGCCACGCGCGGCGTGCGCGGCGTGACCAAGCACCACGAGCAGATGATGGACTACACGGCGAGGCAGTTCATGGACTACTTCTCGCCGTCCAACTTCGCGCTCACCAACCCCGAGGTGGTGGAGGCGCTGCAGAAGACCAACGGCGAGAACGTGATGAAGGGCCTGGCGAACCTGCGCGAGGACGTGGAGCGCTTCCTGGCCGGCGCGCCGCCCGCTGGCACGGACGAGTACAAGGTCGGCAAGAACCTCGCGATGACCCCCGGAAAGGTGGTGCTGCGAAACGAGCTGGTCGAGCTGATCCAGTACTCGCCGACGACGCCCAAGGTGCACGCCGAGCCCATCCTCATGGTGCCGGCGTGGATCATGAAGTACTACATCCTGGACCTCTCGCCGCAGAACTCGCTCGTGAAGTACCTGGTGGACAACGGCCACACGGTGTTCATGATCTCGTGGAAGAACCCGGGGCCCGAGGACCGCAACGTCTCGCTGGACGACTACCTGCGCCTGGGCGTGATGGCCGCGCTGGACGCGGTGACACGCATCGTGCCGCGGCGCAAGGTGCACGCGCTGGGCTACTGCCTGGGCGGCACGCTCCTTTCCATCGCCGCGGCGGCCCTGGCGCGCGACGGCGACAAGCGCCTCGCCTCGATGACGCTGCTCGCGGCGCAGACGGACTTCACGGAGCCCGGCGAGCTCGCGCTCTTCATCGACGACAGCCAGCTCACCTTCCTCGAGGACCAGATGTGGGAGAAGGGCTACCTGGATTCGCTGCAGATGTCCGGCGCCTTCCAGCTGCTGCGCAGCGTGGACCTGGTGTGGTCCGGCATCGTCAAGCAGTACCTCAAGGGCGACCGCACGCCGCTCAACGACCTGATGAGCTGGAACGCCGACGGCACCCGCATGCCCTACCGCATGCACACCGAGTACCTGCGCAGCCTGTTCCTGCACAACGACCTCGCCACGGGGCGCTTCCCGGTGTGGGGCCGGCCCATCGCCCTGCCGGACATCGACGTGCCCATCTTCTGCGTGGGCACGGTGACGGACCACGTGGCGCCCTGGCGCAGCGTCTACAAGCTGCACCTGCTCACCCACGCCGAGCTCACCTTCTGCCTCACCACGGGCGGGCACAACGTGGGCGTGGTGAACCCGCCCTCGCCGGAGTCCAAGCGCCGCTACAAGCTGCGCACGCGCCCGCGCGGCGGCGACTACCTCGACCCGGAGGCCTTCGAGCAGACCGTGCCCGATTCGCCCGGCTCGTGGTGGACGGCGTGGGAGGCCTGGCTCTCGGCGAAATCCTCCGGCAAGGTCGCGCCGCCGAAGATGGGCGGCGGGCACTACAAGCCGGTGGGCGAGGCGCCGGGCCAGTACGTCTTCATGCGCTGAAGGTCGCGGCGAAAATCGGGGACGTTCCCCGATTTCGCGCTCGCTTGGCAGTTCTGCATCCGAGATCGCGTGAAATCGGGGAGCGTCCCCGTTTTCCCTGCGAAATCGGGGAGCGTCCCTGATTTTCTGATTTTCGTAGAAGGCGCTGATACCGGCCACGGTGGTGCGCGCGCCGCACTGGCGCTGTGCGGATCGGGCGCGAAAGCGCCGATTCGGGGCGAATTCCGCGCTGGCCCGTCTCTTGCTGATGGAGGGAAACCGCGTGCCCGGGCCTCCGGGCGCGTGCCCTTACCTTCCCTCCAGGAGATGCGCATGAGCACGACCCGCCGTTCCTTCCTTTCCGCCGGTGCCGCCGCCGGGGTGGCTGCCGGTTCCCTCGGCTTCCCGATGATCGCCCGCGCGCAGCAGACCTTC
>JAKOWJ010000350.1 GCA_029781595.1 Pseudomonadota bacterium
CATCAGGCGGGCCGCGTTCGTCTCGGTGGCCATGTCGGCGAGCATGAAGGCGACGGCCTGGAACTCGCCGATGGGCCGGCCGAAGGCCTGCCGCTCTCGGGCGTAGCGGGTCGCCTCCTCGAGGGCCCCGCGCGCCAGGCCGACCGCGAGCGCGCCGATGGTGATGCGGCCGCGGTCGAGGATGGACATCGCCCCGGTGAAGCCCGCCCCCGGCTTGCCCAGCCGCTGGGAGTCGGGCACCTCGACGTTCTCGAGGACGAGCTCGGCGGTGTCCGAGGAGCGCATGCCCATCTTCCCGTGGATGGGGCGCTGGCTGAAGCCCCGGGTGCCCTTCTCCACGATGAAGGCGGTGATTCCGCGCTGCCGGCGCTCCGGCTCGGTGAGCGCGAGCACGACGAACACGTCGCCGGCGGTGCCCTGAGTGATGAAGGTCTTGGTGCCGTTGAGCACCCAGTGATCGCCGCGGCGCACCGCGGTGGTCTTCAGGCCCGCCGCGTCCGAGCCCGAGCCCGGCTCGGTCAGCGCCCAGGCGCCCAGCCACTCGCCGCTGGCCAGCCGGGGCAGGTAGCGGCGCTTCTGCGCCTCGCTGCCGAAGACGCGGATGTGGCTCGAGCCGAGGCCGTTGTGGGAGGCGACGGTGAGCGCCAGCCCGCCGTCGTAGCGGGCGATCTCCTCTACCGCGACCGCGACGGCGAGACTGTCCATGCCCGCGCCGCCGTACTCCTCGCCGACCAGGACGCCCAGCGCCCCGAGGCCGCCCAGCTCGCGGACGACCTCGATGGGGAAGGTCTCGTTCTTGTCCCAGTCCCTGGCGCGCGGGGCGACCTTCTCCTCGCAGAACTCGCGCAAGGTCTGGCGCAGGGCGAGGTGGCTCTCCGGCAGCTCGAAATCCATGCTCGACTCCCTGGGGCAGGCGGCCCGCAGCAAGATGGCGACCCGGCAGCGGGCTTGCGAGCGGCCCCCCAGCTTTTAGCGTTGGGCCGGAGCGCAGGCTCGACAATCAGCGGGGCGAATGCACGGGATTAGCGGGGAAGCGGGTTCGCCCGGGGCCGGGT
>JAKOWJ010000015.1 GCA_029781595.1 Pseudomonadota bacterium
CCACGACAACAACCCGCCCGACGGAAGCAACTGGGAGCTGCTCTGCGTGTACTGCCACGACAACGAGCACCAGAGGCAGCTCGAGGCCGCGGCAGGCGCGGGCGCCGGCGCCGCTGCGCCCGGCGCCACCCACTCGCCCTTCGCCGACCTGAAGGCGAGGCTTGCCGGGAGGAAGGACCCATGAAGGCCTCGGCCGCCGGCCTCCTGGAGCGCATCCCCGGCCCCGCGAGCGAGCGCTGGCCGCACGGCGAGCGCTTCGCGCGGGCGTTCGCCCACGGCACGATGTCCGCGGAGCTGTACGCGCCCGTCGGCGAGGACCCGCAGACGCCCCACGAGCAGGACGAGCTCTACATCGTCCACTCGGGCCACGGCGAGCTCGTCATCGCCGGCGAGCGGTTCGCGTGCAAGGCCGGGGACGCGTTCTTCGTCCCCGCGCGCGTGCCGCACCGCTTCGAGAACTTCTCCGCGGGCTTCGCCACCTGGGCCATCTTCTGGGGCCCGGCCGGGGGCGAGCGGTGAGCGCGCATCCGGCCTCGGGCGGCTGAACCATGCGATCGCTCTCACGGCTCTTCGACAACAACCGCGCCTGGTCCGATCGCATCCACCGCGAGGACCCGTCTTTCTTCCAGGCCCTCACCGAGCAGCAGTCGCCGGAGTACCTCTGGATCGGCTGCGCGGACAGCCGCGTGCCGGCCAACGAGATCGTGGGCCTGAAGCCCGGCGAGCTCTTCGTGCACCGAAACGTCGCCAACCTCGTGGTGCACACGGACCTCAACTGCCTGTCGGTGCTGCAGTTCGCGGTGGAGATCCTGAAGGTGCGGCACGTGATCGTCTGCGGCCACTACGGCTGCGGCGGCGTGCGCGCGGCGCTGGGCCGCGACCGCGTGGGGCTGGTGGAGAACTGGCTGCGCCACGTGCAGGACGTGCGCAACCGCCACGCCGACGTGCTCTCCGTGCTCGCCGAGGCCGCGTCGCGCGTCGACCGGCTCTGCGAGCTCAACGTCGTGGAGCAGGTGACCAACGTGTGCGAGACCTCCATCGTCCGCGATGCCTGGGAGCGGGGCCAGGAGGTGTCCGTGCACGCCTGGATCTACGGCATCGCCGACGGGCTCCTGCGCGACCTGGGCATGACGGTGAAGGCCCTCGACGAGGTCGAGCCGCAGCGCGCGCAGGCCCTCGCCGCGATCGCGGCGCGGCACCCCTGAGGCGCCAGGCGCGGCCGATGGCCACCGAGCCCAAGACCCGCCCCACCAAGGAAAGCGTCGCCGCCTTCCTCGCGGCCATCCCCGACGAGCGGAGGCGCAGGGACTGCAAGGTGGTGGCGAAGATGATGGAGAAGGCCACGGGCGCCAGGGGCGTCATGTGGGGCGCGAGCATCGTCGGCTACGGCGCCTACCAGGTGGCCGGCAGCGGCGGGCGCGTCACCGAGTGGCCCGTGGTGGCCTTCTCGCCGCGCAAGACCGACCTCACGCTCTACATCATGCCGGGCTTCGAGCGCTTCGCCGACCTGCTCGCGCGCCTGGGCAAGCCGAGGACGGGCCGCAGCTGCCTGTACCTCAGGCGCCTGGAGGGCCTGGACCTCGCCGCGCTCGAGGAGATCGTCGCGAGG
>JAKOWJ010000022.1 GCA_029781595.1 Pseudomonadota bacterium
GGTAGACGAGCGCGAGGGCGAGGCGGGCGCGCAGCTGCGCGCGCTCCTCCAGGTAGTCCGCCAGCCGCAGGAGCACCGTCGCGAGGCTGCCCGAGGCCTCGCCCGCGGCCACCAGCGTGCGGTAGAGCTCCGGGAAGACGCGCGGGAAGCCCTCGAGGGCGCGCGCGATCGTCGAGCCCGCCATCACCTCGCCGCGCAACGCCGCCAGCACCTGGCGCTCGCGCTCGGCCTCGGCCTGCTCGATGAGCGCGTTGAAGGCCTGCTCGACCGTGAGGCCCGCCTCCAGGAGCGAGGCGAGGCTGCGCGTGAGGCGCGTGAGCTCGGCGCCGGAGAGGCGCAGCGCCCCGAAGCGCGTGCCGCCGGCCGGGTCGTTGGCGGCGATGACCTCGACGCGGTGCGGCGTGAGGCCGCGCTCGCGCAGCACCGCGCGCGCCTGGCGCGCGCTGTCGGCCTCCAGCACGCCCTTGTGCAGTCGGCCCTCGATCGTGTAGGCGTGGTAGCGGAAGCCTGGCATCGCGTGGTCGCGCCCCGCGCGCGGGGCGGCGGGGGCGCTAGGTGCGGGTCACGCGCAGCACCTCGTCCAGCGAGGTGGTGCCGTCGCGCACCCAGCGCAGGCCGTCCTCGCGCAGCCGCACCATGCCGGTGGCCACGGCCCTCTCGCGAACCTCGCGCTCGGCCGCGGTGTCGTGCACGAGGCGGCGCAGGTCCTCGTCCACCGTGAGCAGCTCGTAGATGCCGGTGCGGCCCTTGTAGCCCGTGAAGTTGCAGGCCGCGCAGCCCGCGGCGCGGAAGAGCCGCTCCGGGGCGCCGTCGCGGAAGACGGCGCGCTCGGCGGCGTCGGGCTCGTAGGGGGCGCGGCAGGCCGGGCAGAGCTTGCGCACCAGGCGCTGCGCCAGCACGCCGGAGAGCGTGGAGGCGAGCAGGTACGGCTCGATGCCCATGTCCGCCAGGCGCGTGACGGCGCCGGGCGCATCGTTGGTGTGCAGCGTCGCCAGCACGAGATGGCCGGTGAGCGAGGCCTGCACCGCGATCTGCGCGGTCTCCAGGTCGCGGATCTCGCCGATCATCACCACGTCCGGGTCCTGGCGCAGGATGGCGCGAAGCGCCCGCGCGAAGGTCATCTCGATGCGCGGGTTGACCGGCGTCTGGCCGATGCCGTCGAGCTCGTACTCGACGGGGTCCTCCACGGTGAGGATGTTGCGCGTCTTGCGGTCCAGGCGCGTGAGCGCGGCGTAGAGCGTGGTGGTCTTGCCCGAGCCCGTGGGGCCCGTCACCAGGAAGATGCCGTGCGGCTGCTCGATGAGCGCGTCCACGGCGTCGCGCGCGGCCTTGCCCATGCCCAGGGCGTCCAGCGTGAGGCGCCCGGCCTGCTTGTCGAGCAGGCGCAGCACCACGCGCTCGCCGTTGGCCGTGGGGATGGTGGACACGCGCACGTCGATGGGCCGGCCCGCCACGCGCAGGGCGATGCGACCGTCCTGCGGCAGGCGCTTCTCGGCGATGTCCAGCGAGGCCATCACCTTGATGCGCGAGACCATGGCCGGGTGCAGCCCGCGGCGCGGCTCGACCACGTCGCGCAGCGCCCCGTCGACTCGGAAGCGCACCAGGGCGCGCGACTCGAAGATCTCCAGGTGCACGTCGGAGGCGCCCTCGCGCACCGCCTGCGTGAGCAGGGCGTTGATGAGCCGGATGATGGGCGCATCGTTCTCGGCCTCGAGGAGGTCCGCCACCTCCGGCAGCGACTCGGTGAGCTTGGCGAGGTCCAGGGATTCGCCCAGGTCCTCCACGATCGTCTCGGCGGCGTTGGGCTCGCGCGTGTAGGCGAGGGCGAGGCAGTGCTCGAACTCCTCGGGCGTCACCAGGATCTCGCGCAGCGGCTTGCCGGCCATGCGCCGCACCTCGGCGAGCGTGGCGGCCTGCGGCACGGGGCGGATCCACACCTCCAGGGCGCCGCCGGCCACGCGCGCGGCGATGACGCCCTTGGCCTTGGCGAAGGCGTAGGGCAGCAGGCGCACGGTGGCGGGGTCGAGGTCCTGCGGGTTCACGGTACGTTCCAGGGGGGCGGTCATGGCACGGGCCTATTGTGGGGCCTTGGGCGGCAGCGAAGGCAGCTGCGCCGGCGCCACGGGCGGCAGCAGCAGGTTGGTGCCGAAGCCCATGCCGCCCTGCAGGTCGCGGATGTAGTCGTAGCGCTCGGCGGTGAGCGCGCGCGCCGAGGAGGCGTCGCGCAGCACGTAGGGGCGCAGGAACACCATGAGGTTGGTCTTGCGGTGGCTGCGCGACTCGTACTTGAAGAGGCTGCCCAGGAAGGGGATGTCGCCCAGCAGCGGCACCTTGTCGATGCTCGACTGCTGGTCGTCCTGGATGAGGCCGCCGAGCACGATGATCTGCCCGTCGTCGACCAGCACCGTGGACTCGAGCGAGCGCTTGTTGGTGATGAGGTCGGCGCCCTTGACCGTGGCGTCGCGCGAGATGGACGAGACCTCCTGGAAGATGGCGAGCTTCACCGTGCCCGCCTCGGTGATCTGCGGCTTCACGCGCAGCGTGAGGCCGATGTCCTTGCGCTCGATGGTCTGGAAGGGGTTGGTGGCGCTGGTGGCCGAGGGGGTGTAGCTGCCGGTGATGAAGGGCACGTTCTGGCCCACCAGCAGGCGCGCCTCCTCGTTGTCCAGGGTGAGCACGTTGGGCTTGGAGAGCACGTTCACGCCCGTGTCGCCCTCCAGGGCCCGCGCCAGCACGCCCAGGTTCAGGATCTCGATGTTCGTGCCGTCGGGGCCGGGCACCGAGATCGTGCCGTTCACCACGCCCAGGTTCAGGCCCGTGCCCAGCGAGGCGAGGTTCTGCGCGAGGCCCACGATGTTGGTGCCCACCGTCGTCGCGGCGTTGGGGCTGGTGGAGAAGTTCGTCCCGCCGATGACCTGCCGGCCGTCGCGGCCGATGCCCGACAGGCCCTGGAACTGCACGCCGACCTCCGAGGCCTTGCCCGTCTGCACCTCCACCACGAGGGCCTCGACCATCACCTGCGCGCGGCGCACGTCCAGCTTGTCGATGACGGTGCGCAGCGCGCGGTAGGTGGGCTCGGGCGCGGTGATGATGAGCGAGTTGGTGGGCGCGTAGGCCTGGACGATGGAGGCGGGCGCCGCGGCCGGGGACGAGGAGGCGAAGGCGGCGGTGGCCGGCGTGCCCCCGGGCATGGACCCGGGCGCGGCGGCGGCCGTCGCGGGCGTGGCGGTGGCCGCGGCGGGCCGGCTCGCCTCCGCGCCGGAGAGCAGGCCGCGCAGCGTGTCGGCGATGCGCGTGGCCTCGGCGTTGCGCAGGTACACCACGTGGATGTTGCCCGCGCCGGCGCCGGGCGCGTCCAGGCTCGCGGCCAGCGCCTTGATGCGCGCGAGCAGGCCCGGGTTGTCGGCGCGCACGAGCAGGCTGTTGGTGCGCGCGTCCACGCCCACGGCGGCCCGCGCCGAGGCGCCCGGCTGGCCCTGGGGCGCGCCCATCTCGGGGATGAGGCCGCGCAGCGTCTGCGCCACGTCGATGGCCGAGGCGTGCGCGAGCGGCACCACCTGCACGTCGCCGCCGGAGGGCTGGTCCACCGCCTTGATGATGGCCTCGATGCGCTTCACGTTGGAGGCGTAGTCGGTGATGACGATGGCGTTGCCGGTGGCGTAGGCCGCCACGAAGTTGTTGGCCGTCACCAGCGGGCGCAGCACCGGCACGAGCTGCAGCGCCGACTCGTTCTGCAGGAGGAACACGCGCGTGACGATGCGGTCGCCGGAGGCGTGCGCGGCGGCCTCGCCCACGGGCCCGCCGCCCGTCTTGCCCTCGGCCTCCGGCACGATCTTCACGAAGCCGTCGCCCTCCACCGCCGCGTAGCCCTGGGTGCGCAGCACCGAGAGCAGCATGGGGTAGAGCAGGTCGCGCGGCACCGGCTTCTCGGAGACGATGTTCACGGTGCCCGTCACGCGCGGGTCGAGGATGAAGTTCCTGCCCGTGTGGCCGCCCACGGCCTTGATCACCGAGACGATGTCGGCGTTCACGAAGTTGAGCGTGACCTTCTCGTCCTCGGCGGCGTGCGCGACGGGGCCGGCGGAGAGGCACGCGGCGAGCGCGACCGATGCTAGAAACCGTGTCACGAAATTGGCCTTCTTCATTGATTTATCGGGCATTTTGCGCCCATTCGGGATTTTATGACAGGGGGGTTGCGGGAGCGTGACACGCGGTCGCGGCCGGGTTCACGGGTTGACGGTGTAGGAGAGCTGCAGCACGGCCGAGCCGCGCCGGATCTCGGCCTGCACGAGCGAGGTCGTGGCGAACTGCTGGTACAGGCGCGCAAGGTCGCCCGCCGAGGCCACGGCCTGGCCGTTCACCTTGCGGATGATGTCGCCCGGCTGCAGCCCCAGGCGCGCCGCGAGGCTGCCGGCCGGCGCCTCCTCGACGCGCACGCCCCCGCCCGGGGGCATGCCGATGCGGCCGAGGTAGCCGAGCTGCGACGGGTCCTTCAGCGCGCTCTCCAGGTCCTTGCGCGAGAACTGGTAGCCGTTGCCGCCCGAGCGCGTGACGGGCAGGCGGAAGCCGATGCTGCGGGGGCCGCCGGCGCGGGGCGCCCCGGCCGCGGCCGCCTTCTGCTCGAGGTCCACGCGCAGGCGCACGCCCGCGCGCTCGACGATGGCGTGGTCGGGCTCGACGGACACGAGCTTCACGCCCGGGCGCACCTCGCCGCCCAGGGGCACGGCGAGGTCCTTGCCGCCCGCGTTGAAGATGGCCGAGCCGATGCTCGCGGGCGTGGGCGCGATGACGCCCTTGAGGCGAAGGCCCGAGGCGTCGGCGGCCGGCGTGGCGCCGCCCTCCGGGGCCGCGCCGCCGAAGAGTCGCGCCACCGCCGCGAGATCCACGCCGCGGGCGGCCGGCGCCGGTCCCGCGCCGGGCGCGGGCGCGAGGAAGACCCAGGTCCAGTGCGCGAGCAGCCACGCCAGCACGAGCACGAGCGCCACGGTCACGGCCGTGCCGAGGCGGCTCGGGGCGGGCGGGGCGTCGTCGGGAAGGGTGGCCATGGGGGGCAATGATAGGGCTATTGGCCCGCCGGGCGGCGCGCGAGGTCCACGTCGAGGTACTTCCAGGGCTCCAGGTCGAACGGGTGCTTCTTGTAGTTGAGGAGCCAGGGCTGCACGAGGATGTTCTGCGCCTTGTAGGTCTCCACCATCCACGGCGAGTAGACGTTGATGAGGCGCACCATGCGGCCGATGAGGGCGTCGCGCGCCGGCGAGTCCGGCATCCGCTTCACCCGCTCGAAGAGGACGTTGTATTCCGGCAGGTCGAACATCGCGTAGTTCACCTGGCCGATGGAGCCCTTCCACAGCAGCTGCAGGAAGTTCTCGCCGTCGGGGTAGTCGGCGATCCAGCCGTAGCTGAAGGACTGCACGCGGCCCAGCTGCGCCTGCTTGCGCAGCTCCGGCAGCTTCTCGACCTTGCCGAAGGTCACGCGCAGGCCGATCGCGTCCATGGACTTCTTCCACAGCTCGTTGCGCTGGCGCTCGCGCAGCGTGGGCACCGAGGCGTGCTCGAAGGAAAACGGCGAGCCGTCCGGCGCCTCGCGGTAGCCGTCGCCGTCGCGGTCGACGTAGCCGAACATGTCCAGCAGGGCCTTCGCCTTGGCCGGGCTGTATTCCAGCGTCGGGCTCACGTAGGTCGGGTCGTGGCCGGACACCGACGGCGGCAGCGGGGTGTAGGCGCGCACCGACTGGCCCTTGTCGAGGATCGCCATCTGCTCGTCGATGCGAAAGCCCATGCCGATGGCGCGGCGCAGCGCGATGCGCTCGGGCGTGTAGCCGCCCAGGGCGTTGGGCTTGCCGTCGATGGTGGGCGCCGTGTTGAAGGTGGTGTAGGTGGTGTAGGCCACCTCGTCCGGCGTGACGCTCATGCCCGCGCGGGCGAGGTTGGGCGCCAGGTGCCCGCCCGGCAGCGCGAGGTTGGCGAACTCCTCCGGCACCGGGCGGATGTAGTCGTGCTCGCCGTTGAGGAAGGCGAGCCAGCGCGGCTGCGCCTCGTCGATGACGTGGATCTCGATGCGGCCCGCCAGGGGCAGGCGCCGGCCCTCGAGGCGGTCGTGGATCGCGTGGCTCGCCGCGTCGGGGCCGCGATCGCCGTGGAAGACGTCCTCCCGGTAGCCGGGGTTGGCCACCAGCACCAGGCGCGAGCCGCGCACCCATTCGGCGACGCGGAAGGGGCCGGTGCCCACGGGATGGAAGGCGATGTCGGCGCCGTAGCGCTCCACGACCTCGCGGGCGAGGGCCGCGGTGGCGGGCATCGCGAGCACGAAGGGGAAGGAGAAGTCGGGGTTGGCCAGGCGGATGCGCAGCGTGTAGCGGTCGAGGACCTGCAGCCCCTCGATCGGGGCGTCGTAGTCGAATCGGCCCGTCTGCCTCGCGCGGCGCATCGCGGCGTCGCCGCCCAGGATCTTGCCCTCGACGAGGAAGAGCCACTGGCTGTGCAGCTTCGGGTCGAACAGGCGCCTGATCGCGTAGGCGTAGTCGGCCGCCACGAGCTCGCGCGGCCGGCCTTCGAAGGCGGGATCGGGCGTGAAGAGGATCCCCGGCTTCACCCGCAGCGTGAAGGTGGCGCCGCCGTCGGAGACCTCCGGCAGGCCCGCCGTGTTGGGCACGAGCTTCGCCGGCCGGGCGAGGAAGTCGTAGCCCAGCATCGAGTCGAAGATGACGTGGGAGATGCTGCCCGAGGCCTCGTCGGACTCGGCGGCGGGATCGAGCTTGGACTCGGCGCTGGGGTAGGCCAGGCGCACGACCTTGCGCGGGTCGGGCTGCGCCTGGGCGGGGGCGGCGAGGAAGAGGAGCGCGAGGAGGGCGGCGGCGAGGCGCGCCACGGATGCCGGCCGGCTCAGTGCAGCGTGTGCGGCTGCGCCTCCTCGTCCTCCTCCGGGACGGCCGTCTGCTCCGGCGGCGAGGCGTGGTGCACGGCGATGCGCCAGCCCGCGTCGGTGAGGACGTAGACGTTGGTGGCGCTCACGAGCTGCGGCGGACCCTCGGCGCCGGCGGCGGTGATGGACTCCACCACCGAGCGCACCGCGACGGAGGGGCCGTCGATGCGCCTCGCGTCCGTGACGCGCACCGAGAGCTTCATGCCGCCGGCGAAGATCTGCATCCAGCTCTCGCGCACGGCGTCGAACCCCGTGAGGCGCGGGCCGGACGGGTGCACGCACACCACCTCCTCGCCCTCGGCCCACACCACCATCATGGCGGCGAGGTCGCCGCGCTCGAAGGCCTCGTAGAAGGCGCTCTCGGCGTCGTCGGGGGTGGGAAAGAGCTTGCGGCTGCTGGGAGGCATGGCGGGTTCGCGGGTGGCGGGCGAATGATACCAAAGCCCGCTTGCGCCGCCCGCGCGCACCGGGCCCATAATGGCGCCCTTTGCGCTGCGGTGGGCAGCCTCCGAAGGACAACTGCAATGGTCAAGCTCTACGTGAATGGCGAGGCGGTCGAGTTCGCCGGCGACCCCGATACGCCCCTGCTCTGGGTGCTGCGCGACAGCCTGGGGCTCACCGGCACCAAGTACGGCTGCGGCCGTGCCCAGTGCGGCGCCTGCACGGTGCACGTCGACGGCGCCGCGGAGTTCTCCTGCCAGCTCAAGGTGGGCGAGCTCGGCGGCAAGCGCGTGAACACCATCGAGGGCCTGGCGGCGTCCAACCCGGTCGTGAAGGCCGTGAAGGCCGCCTGGGTCGACAAGGACGTGGTGCAGTGCGGCTACTGCCAGCCCGGCCAGGTGATGGCGGCGGTGGCCCTGCTCAGCGCCAACCGCTCGCCCAGCGACGGGCAGATCGACGAGGCGATGGAGGGCAACCTCTGCCGCTGCGGCACCTACCCTCGCATCCGCGAGGCGGTGAAGTCGGCGGCCGCGCACCTGGCCAGCCGCAAGGGCTGAGGAGGACGCCATGCGATTTCCCAAGCCCCGTCCCGCCGCCCCCTCCCGCCGCGATTTCCTGAAGGCCGGCGCCGCCACGGCCGGCGGCCTCGTCATCGGCTTCTGGCTGCCGCTGCGCTCGGGCCCTGCGTTCGCGCAGGCGCCGAACAAGCCCGCGGCCGATCCCAACGCGTTCCTGCGCATCGCGAAGGACGGCACCGTCACCGTGATGGTGAAGCACCTGGAGTTCGGCCAGGGCGTGACCACCGCGCTGCCCATGCTGGTGGCCGAGGAGCTCGACTGCGACTGGGCGAAGGTGCGCGCCGAGCTCGCGCCGGCCGCCCCGGCGTACTACCACACCGCCTTCGGCATGCAGGCCACGGGCGGCTCGACCAGCACGGCGGATTCCTGGATGCAGCTTCGCACCGTGGGCGCCCAGGCGCGCGCCATGCTGGTGGGCGCGGCGGCGGCGCAGTGGAAGGTGAAGCCCGAGGCCTGCCGCGTCTCGCGCGGTGTCGTGCACGGGCCGGGCGGCCGCAAGGCGGGCTTCGGCAGCCTCGCCGTGGCCGCCGCGAAGCGGCCACCGCCGGAGTCGGTGACGCTCAAGTCGCCGAAGGACTTCCGCCTCATCGGCCGGCCCACGCGCCGCCTCGACTCGGCCGACAAGGTGAACGGCGCGACCACCTTCGGCCTGGACGTGAAGCGGCCCAACCTGCACACGGCCGTCGTGGCGCACCCGCCGGTGTTCGGGGCGAAGGTGGCGGGCTTCGACGCGGCGAAGGTGAAGGCGATCCCGGGCGTCACGCACGTGGTGGAGACCTCGCACGGCGTGGCGGTGGTCGCGAAAAGCTTCTGGGCCGCGAAGAAGGGACGTGACGCGCTCGAGATCCGCTGGGACCTCGGGCCCGGCGCGGCGCTGTCCTCGGAGGGGCTGCGCCGCGAGTACCGCGACCTCGCGGGCAAGCCGGGGCCGGTCGCGCGCAAGGCCGCCAACCCCGCCTCGCCCAAGGGCGCGGTGAAGACCGTCGTGGCGGAGTACGAGGTGCCCTTCCTCGCGCACGCGCCCATGGAGCCGCTCAACTGCACGGTCGAGTTCAAGGGCGACGGCGCCGAGATCTGGTGCGGCTCGCAGTTCCAGACCGTGGACCAGGGCGCGGCCGCGAAGGTGCTGGGCCTTCCGGTGGAGAAGGTGCGCCTGAACACGATGCCCGCCGGCGGCGGCTTCGGCCGGCGCGCCAATCCCGCGGCCGACTACGTGATCGAGGCCTGCGAGGTGGCGCGCGGCGCGAAGGTCCCGGTGAAGGTGGTCTGGACGCGCGAGGACGACATCCGCGGCGGCTACTACCGCCCGATGTACGTGCACCGCGTCGAGGCGGGCGTGGACGCCCGGGGCCGCGTCTCGGGCTGGAACCACGCCATCGTCGGCCAGTCGATCCTGGCCGGCACGCCCTTCGAGAAGTTCATGGTGAAGGACGGCATCGACGCGACCTCGGTGGAGGGCGTGAGCGACACGCCCTACGACCTGCCGGATCTCGCCCTCACGCTTCACACGACGAAGTCGCCCGTCCCGTCGCTGTGGTGGCGTTCCGTGGGGCACTCGCACACGGCGTTCGTCATGGAGACGATGATCGACGAGCTCGCCGCCGCGGCGGGCAAGGACCCGGTGGACTTCCGCCGCACGCTCCTCGCGAAGCAGCCGCGCGTGCTCGCGGTCCTCGACAAGGCCGCGGCCGCGGCCGGCTGGGGCGGGCCCCTGCCGAAGGGCGTGGGGCGCGGCATCGCCGTGCACGAGTCCTTCGGCAGCGTGTGCGCGCACGTGGCCGAGGTCACGCTCGTGGAGGGCGCGGTGCGCGTGAAGCGCATCGTCTCGGCCTTCGACTGCGGCCTCGTGGTGAACCCGCTGACGGTCCAGGCGCAGGTGCAGGGCGCCATCGCCTTCGGCCTGTCGGCCGCGCTGCACGGCGAGATCACGCTCGAGGCCGGGCAGGTGAAGCAATCCAACTTCCACGACTACCCGGTGCTGCGCATCAACGAGATGCCGGCGGTCGAGGTGCACCTCGTGCCGTCCGGCCTGGACAGGCCCACCGGCGTGGGCGAGCCCGCCACGCCGCCGGTGGCGCCGTCCGTGGCCAACGCCCTGTTCGCCCTCACCGGCAAGCGGGCGCGGGTGCTGCCGCTGGGCAGGACGAAGTGGGCCTGAGGTCCGGGGGGCGGTGCCGTCCGGCCCCCCCTTGATCTGCCGCGGCGTTGGCCCAAAATGGCTTGCGCGGCGAACCCCGGCGGCCCTGCGTTGTCGGACCCGGGTTCGCACCCGCATGCGGCTCGGAGGCCGATCGGCACTTCCGGGGCGCGACCCGCCCGCCGAGGCGGGCGCACCCGACGGCACCTGGGGACGGTCACATGGGACTTCGGCTACGGCACCACGAATGGCAGCGTCAGCTCTGGCGGCTCTTCAGTCACCCGGTCACGGAAGTCGTGGCCCTGGTGGCGCTCGTGCTGCTGGCCCTGGCGGCGATCGTGACCACGGAGTCGCGGGCCCTTCGCGACCCGCAGGCGCCGGTCGTGTTCGGCCCGCGCTAGGGCACGCCGCGCCGTGACGGGCCGCCGCGCCTTCTTCCGCGCCGTCGCGGCCCTGCTGCTCGCGGCCGTCTTCGGCGGCTGCGCCTACCTCAGCGAGAAGCAGGGCGAGCTCATCTTCCGCCCCACGGAGGGCGAGTGGTGGGGCTACCGCAACGCGGGCCTGCACTACGAGGACCAGTGGATCCCGGTCGGCGGCCATGGCGAGCGCCTGCACGCCTACTGGGCGCCCTCGGGCGAGCGCGAGGCGCCCCTGCTGCTCTACCTGCACGGCGCGCGCTGGAACCTCACGGGCAGCGTCACGCGCATCGAGCGCTGGCGCCGGCTCGGCTTCGACGTGCTCGCCATCGACTACCGCGGGTTCGGGCAGAGCAGCCCGGCCTCGCCCTCCGAGCAGCTCTCGTACGAGGACGCCGAGGCCGCCTGGGACTGGCTGGGCAAGGCGCACCCGGGGGGCGCGCGCTACATCGTCGGCCACTCGCTGGGCGGGGCCATCGCCACGGAGCTCGCGCTTCGCCGGCCCGAGGCCTCGGGCCTGGTCCTCGAGGCTACGTTCACGTCCATTCGCGACATGGTGGAGCACACGGCCTGGCGCCTGCTGCCGGTGAACCTCATCCTCACGCAGGAGTTCGACACGCTCGCCAAGATCCCGAAGCTGCGCATGCCGGTGCTCGTGGTGCACGGCACGAGCGACATCATCGTGCCCTTCGAGATGGGCGAGCGGCTCTACGCGGCGGCCTCGGCCCCCAAGCGCTTCATCCGCGTGGAGGGCGGCAACCACCACAACCTCTCGGCCGTGGCCTTCGAGCAGTACCGCACCGCGCTGCACGAGCTCTTCCGCCTGCCCGTGCGGCTCGCGGGCCGTCCGGCGCCCGGCTGACCGGCGCGGGCGTATAGTCGGGCCATGCAGAGCCTCGACCTCGACGTCCTGGAAAGCGCCCTCGCCTGGCGGCGGGAGGGGCGCCGCACGTGGCTCGTCACCGTGGCGCAGACCTTCGGCGCCAGCCCGCGGCCGCCCGGCTCGCTCCTCGCCCTGCGCGACGACGGCATCCTCGTGGGCTCGGTCTCCGGCGGCTGCATCGAGGACGACCTGGTGGCGCGGCGCGAGTCGCTCTCGGGCCGCGTGCCGCACTTCCTCTCCTACGGCGTCACCAGCGAGGAGGCGCGCCGCTTCGGCCTGCCCTGCGGCGGCAAGCTCGAGGTGATCGTCGAGCCGCAGGTGCCCGTCGCCGACCTCGAGGCCCTGCTCGCGCGCATCGCCGAGGGGCGCGTGCTGCGCCGCGTGGTGGACCTCGCCACGGGCGCGTGGCGCTTCGATCCCGCGCAGCCCACGGACGAGTGCGAGCGCACGCCCGACCGCTTCACCTGCATCCACGGCCCGCGCTGGCGCATGCTCATCATCGGCGCCTCGGAGATCGCGCACTACCTCGCGGAGATGGCCACCACCGTGGACTACCGCGTGTTCGTCTGCGACCCGCGCGAGGAGTACCGCCTCGCCTGGCGCGTGCCGGGGGCGACCTTCGTCGAGGGGATGCCCGACGACGCCGTCGCGGCCATCCGTCCCGACGGGCACACGGTGATCCTCACGGTCTCCCACGACCCCAAGCTCGACGACATGGCGCTGCTGGAGGCGCTCAAGAGCGAGGCGTTCTACGTGGGCGCCGTGGGCTCGAAGCAGACGAGCGCCGAGCGGCGCAAGCGCCTGGCGGGGTTCGACCTGTCGGCGCGCGAGATCGCGCGGCTGCGCGGGCCCGTGGGCCTCTCGATCGGCTCGCGCACGCCGCCGGAGATCGCCGTGGCGATCCTCGCGGACCTCATCGCCACGCGCAACGGCGTGATGCTCGACCGCGCCGCCGACGCCGGCGCCCGCGCCTCGGCTTGATCCGGGGCCTGCTCCTCGCCGGCGGGGCCGGCACCCGCTTCGGCGGCGGCAAGCTGCTCGCGCGCCTGGCCGGCGACGGCGAGCCCGTGGGCGCGCGCGCGGCTCGGGCGCTGGTGGCCGGCGTGGGCAACGCGCTGGCCGTGGTGCGCCCCGGCGACGAGGCTCTCGGGCAGGCGCTGGCGCAGGCCGGCTGCGAGGTGCTGCGCAGCGCCGACAGCCTGCGCGGGCTGGGCGCGAGCCTGGCGGCGGGCGTGCGGGCGAGCCGCGAGGCCGAGGGGTGGATCGTGGCCCTCGCGGACATGCCGCGCATCCAGCCGGCCACGCACCGCGCGGTGGCGGCGGCGCTCGGCCGCGGGACGCGCATCGCGGCGGCGGGCGCGCCCGACGGGCGACGCGGCCACCCCGTGGGTTTCGCCGCGGACCTCTACGCCGATCTCGCGGCGCTGGACGGCGACGAGGGCGCGCGCGGCGTGCTCGGGCGCCACCGCGCGTGGCTGGAGATCGTGCGCGTGGCCGACCCCGGCATCTTCTTCGACGTCGACACGCCCGCCGACCTGGGCGACTGACGGCGAAAATCGGGGAC
>JAKOWJ010000036.1 GCA_029781595.1 Pseudomonadota bacterium
CGATCCAGGGCGCGCGCGCCACCCATTTCAGGATGAAGGTGGAGCCCCACACGACGATGGGGATGCTCAGCAGCAGGCCCGTCACCACGAGCGCGAAAGAGCCGTGCGCCGCCCCGGCCACCGCGAGCACGTTGTCCAGGCCCATCGCCGCGTCGGCGACGACGATGGTCTGCATGGCGCCCCAGAACGTGGCCGCCGCGCGCACCTCGTGCGAGGGGCCGTCGTCCTGCGGCCGCGCGAGTCTCGCGGCGATCCACACCAGGACCGCGCCGCCGGCGGCCATGAGGCCGGGCACGCCCAGCAGCCACACCACCGCGAGCGTCATGGCGATTCGCACGCCGATCGCGCCCAGCGTGCCCCAGACGATGGCCTTGCGCTGCAGCGCGCGCGGCAGGTTGCGCGCGGCCAGCGCGATGACGATGGCGTTGTCGCCCGCGAGCGCGAGGTCGATCACCACGATCGCGAGCAGGGCCTGCAGGAACTCCGTCGAGAACAGCTCCATCGCACTCTCCGTGTCGGGCCCGCGCGCCGTCGCGCGAACTCGACGATTGTCGCCACGCCGGCCGCGCCCCGGATGGAGAAGCGCAATCGCGGGCGCGCCGGGCGATGGCGTTTCGCAATCGCGCCGCCCGGCGATCGAGAAACGCAATCCGCGCGCCCTTGCGCGGGCCGGCGATTGCGATCGATAATGCGAACGCCTCGCGCTTGCGCGGGGCGCCCTACCAAAGGGGAGTAGCTTTCACGGTGACGTCGTCAATACGGGCATCCGCCCCGGCGTCACCGGCGGCCGGCGCGAGGCGCCCGGTCCGTTAGCCAGACCTTTGCCGATCGAGGCAGAGGTCGCGTCCCGAAGACGGCCTTTGCCACGACCAGGGCAAAGGCCGTTTCGTTTCCGGCTCGCCGGAAGCGAGGCGTTCGACGCTGACGAACCGAAAGGACACGACCATGCCCCGCGCCCGCCTGCGCCGCTACTTCCGCCACGGATTCTTCCCCCAGCTCCTCGCCTTCGAGGCCTGCGCCCGCCACGGCAGCGTGACGCGCGCGGCCGAGGAGCTCTCGCTCGCCCAGCCCACCGTCTCGTGCCTCGTGCGCAAGCTCGCGGAGACCGCGGGCGCGCCGCTCCTGGAGATGAGCGGCCGGCGCATGGTGCCCACCGCGATGGGCCGGGAGGTGCTCGGCCTGTGCGACGAGCTCTTCGAGGCCATGGACCGGTTCGACCGGCGCCGGGCGGCCGCGCTGGAGGCCGAGCCGGCCGCGCCGCGCGCGGGCGACGGGCGGCCGGAGGTATCATCGGGCGCCTGAACGCCCGAGGAACCCTTCCATGCCGCTGCAACTGCCCGCCAGACGCACCCTCAACCTCGAGGCCGCGCGCCTCATGGCCCAGGCCGCCCAGGCGGTGGCCGAGAAGAATGGCTGGAAGGTGGTGATCGCGGTGGCGGACGACGGCGGGCATGCGCTGCTGGTGCACCGCCTGGACGGCACGCAGTCCTCCAGCGTGGCCACGGCGATGGGCAAGGCGCGCACCGCGGTGGGCTTCAAGCGGCCCACCCGCCTGCTCGAGGAGATGGTGAACCAGGGCCGCACGGCGTTCGTCTCCGCGCCGGGCGACCCGGTGCTGCTGCAGGGCGGGCTGCCGGTGTTCCTGGACGGCGAGCTGGCCGGCGCCATCGGCGTGTCGGGCGTCAAGGCCGCCGACGACGAGATCGTGGCCCAGGCGGGGGTGGACGCGCTGCTGGCGGCGCTGGGCTGACCCCGGCCCGGCCCGGCGGCGCGCCGGGGCGGGTTGGCCCGGAAGGCCCCGCCGGGCAAAATAGCGGGATGGATCCTACCTCGATGGGCCTGCGCGCCCTGCAGAGCGCCTTCCGCGAGGCCCGTCTCGCCGTGCCGGACTACGTCGCGGCACTCAACGACCGCATCGCCCGGCTCGAGCCCGGCATCCAGGCCTTCGAGTGGTTCGAGCCCGCCCGCGCCATGGCGGAGGCCGAGGAGCGCTCGGGCGGCATCCTGAAGGACCTGCCCCTCTTCGGCGTGCCCGTCGGCGTGAAGGACATCATCGCCACGCGCGGCATCCCCACGCGCATGGGCTCGCGCATCTTCGCCTCCCACGTGCCCGGCCGCTCGGCGGGGCTGGTGCGGCGCTTCGAGGCCCTGGGCGGCATGGTGATGGGCAAGACGGTCACCACCGAGTTCGCCTTCCGCAAGCCGGGCAAGACGCGCAACCCGTGGAACCCCGCGCACACGCCCGGCGGCTCCTCGAGCGGCTCGGCCGCGGCGGTGGCGGCCGGCTTCGTGCCGGTGGCCATCGGCACGCAGACCCTCGGCTCGGTGATCCGCCCGGCGGCCTTCTGCGGCGTGGTGGGCTACAAGCCGAGCTTCGGCGCCATCTCGCGCGACGGCGTGTGGCCGTTCTCGCGCACGCTGGACCACGTGGGCGTCTTCGCGCGCTCCGTGGAGGACGCGGCGTGGTTCGGCGCCTGCCTCATGGGGCTGGACCCGCGCGACGAGGCCACGGGCATCCGCGCCGGCATGCGCTCGCTCAGCGTGCCGCTCGCGCCGCTGGGCCACGCGCCGCGCCTGGCGGTGGTGAAGACGCCCAAGTGGTCGCTCGCCTCCGAGGTGCAGCGCGCCAACTTCACGGAGGCGGTGGCCGAGCTGCGCGACGCCGGGGCGCTGGTGCGCGACGTGCCCCTGCCGCCGGCGTTCAATGAGGCGTGGACGGTGGTCGGCGGCATCATGGACCACGAGGCCGCCCGCGGCTTCGCCTCCGTCGAGTCGCGCCACCGCGTGCAGCTCTCGCCGGCGCTCACCGAGCTGCTGGACCGCGGCAAGAAGATCACGCCCGAGCAGCACGCGCGCAACCTCGCGCGCCGCGACGAGTACCGGCGCTGGCTGGACGGGCTCTACGACGGGTGCGACGCCATCGTCACGATTCCCGCGCCGGGCGAGGCGCCCCAGGGCCTCGCGAACACGGGCGACGCCGCGTTCTGCTCGCTGTGGTCGCTCACGGGCCTGCCGGCGATCACCATGCCCTCGGGCCGCGGCCCGCGCGGGCTGCCGCTGGGGCTGCAGGTCGTCGGGCGCTACCGCGAGGACGAGCGGGCGCTGCAGGTCGCGGCCTGGTGCGAGGGCGTGCTGGGCGTGAGGATGGGGCTCGCGGGCGACTGAGCGCGCCAGGCGGACACCGAGGCGACCACCAGCAGGTCCAGCATCGCGTAGAACGCGCCCGCCGCGAGCGGCGGGTTGCCCGTCACGAGCGCCCCCGGCAGGAACGGCACCTCGCGCCGCCACGCCCAGTTGCCCAGCCAGGTGCCCCAGAGCTCCATCGCCAGCGAGGCGAGCAGCATCGTCGCGTACAGCCGCCGCGAGCGCGAGCCCGCCATGCACGCGAGGAACAGCGCGTAGAGCAGCGGGCCCAGCGTGTCGTGGCCGAGCGTCGCGAGGGTGGCCACCACGGGCAGCGCGAGCAGGGCGATGGCCCAGGCCGTGGCCTCGTCCGGCCGGCCGGCCAGGTGCATCCCCAGCCAGAAGAGCAGCACGTGCCCCGGCGGCACGAAGAGAGGGATGCCGCCGCGCCGGTAGTCGTACAGGCCCCAGACCAGCGACAGGAAGACCTCGCCCGCGGTGGCGAAGAGGAGGCACGCGAGCAGGAAGGGCCGGCGGTCCGGCGATTCGCGCCGCCAGAGGGCGGCGAGCACCGCCCAGGTGGCCGCGCTCACCACGACGGGACCCCACGCGCCGCCGTGGCGGTCGACGACGAGGCCCAGGACGATGGTGGCGACGATGAGGGCGGGCATGGCGCGCATTCTAGCCGGGCGCGCCCGCCGGCCGCCGGCGGCGCGGTGCCGCCCGCTCAGGCGAGGCTGTGGAACGGCGCGTCGGCCGGGCCCAGGCGCGCGGGCGCCATCCACGGGGCGTCGCGCAGGTCCTTCGCCACCAGGTGCTCGACGCCCAGGAGCACGGCGAACACCGCCATGCGCACCGGGATGCCGTTGTCGGTCTGGCGGAAGATCGCCAGGCGCTCGTCGCCGTCGAGGTCCGTGGACAGGTCGTTGGCGCCGGGCGAGCCGTCGCGCGGCAGCGGGTGCATCACCACGGTGTCGGGCCGGCACAGCGCCGTGAGCGTGCGCCGGTCGATGCGGAAGTCCGCGGGGTAGGCCTCCATCATCTCGCCCGTCATGCGTTCCTTCTGGATGCGCGTGGCGTAGAGCACG
>JAKOWJ010000037.1 GCA_029781595.1 Pseudomonadota bacterium
GGCGAGGTGCTCGCGGCCAACTACTCGGCCTACACGCTCGAGATCACGCCCGGCAAGGTGCGCGACGTCGACCGCGCCATCGACGAGCTCTCCGAGGTGATCGAGGTGAGCCCGCGCGACCGCCGCCGCTTCCGGCGCCTGCAGGAGGAGAGCAAGAACTTCGAGAGCCTGCCCATCCGCACCCGCCTCACGGAGGAGGAGGTGGCGCGCTTCGCGGTGAACCGCTACCGCTTCCCGGGCTTCGAGATCAAGGCGCGCCTGTTCCGCTCCTACCCGCACGGCGAGCTCGCCTCGCACGCCGTGGGCTACATCGGCCGCATCAACGAGGCCGACCTCAAGCGCATCGACGCGCTGGGCGAGACCACCAACTACAAGGGCACGGACCACATCGGCAAGCTGGGCGTCGAGGGCGCCTACGAGAAGGAGCTGCACGGCGTGACGGGCAGCGAGCGCGTGGAGATCGACGCCGGCGGGCGCGCCATCCGCTCGCTCTCGCGCTCCGAGCCGCAGTCCGGCAACAACCTCTACGTCACGCTCGACATCAAGCTGCAGCAGGTGGCCGAGGAGGCCTTCCAGGACTACCGCGGGGCCCTCGTGGCGCTGGACCCGAGGAACGGCGACGTGCTCGCGCTCGTCTCCAAGCCGGAGTTCGACCCCAACCTCTTCGTCGACGGCATCGACCCGGCCAACTGGGACGCGCTCAACAACTCCCCGGACAAGCCGCTGAACAACCGGGCGCTGCGCGGGCAGTACCCGCCGGGCTCCACGGTCAAGCCCTTCCTCGCCCTGGCCGCCCTCACCTACGGCAAGCGCACGCCCGAGCAGACGATCCAGGACCCCGGCCACTGGATGCTGCCGGGCGTCTCGCGCCCCTTCCGCGACTGGAAGGCGGGCGGGCACGGCTCGGTGAACCTGCACAAGTCCATCGTGGTCTCCTGCGACACCTACTACTACTCGCTCGCGAACGACCTGGGCGTGGACGCCATCCACCGATTCATGACGAAGTTCGGCTTCGGCGCGCGCACGGGCATCGACATCGACGGCGAGCTGCCGGGGCTGCAGCCCTCCACCGACTGGAAGTGGCAGCGCTTCCACCAGAAGTGGTACGCGGGCGACACGATCAGCGTGGGCATCGGCCAGGGCTACTGGCTCGCCACGCCCCTGCAGCTCGCCACGGCCGTGGCCACCCTCGCCAACGGCGGCAACGCCGTGCACCCGCGGCTGGTGCGCGCCGTGCAGGACGCCCGCAGCCAGGCGCTGCGCGAGCTGCCGGTGCGCACGGGCCCGTCCCTGGGCTTCCGCCCCGCGGACCTGGAGCTGGTGCGCTCGGCGATGATCGACGTCACGCGCCCCGGCGGCACGGCGATTCGCGTCGGGCAGGGCGCCCCGTACCTGGTGGCGGGCAAGACGGGCACCGCCCAGGTGGTCGGCATGAAGTCGGGCGAGAAGTACGACGAGAAGCGCGTGCGCGAGCGCCACCGCGACCACGCGCTCTTCATCGCCTACGCCCCGGCGGACGACCCGAAGATCGCGCTGGCCCTGCTGGTGGAGAACGGCGGCCACGGGGGCTCCACCGCCGCGCCCATCGCGCGCGAGGTGCTGGACTACTACCTGCTGGGCAAGCGCCCGGAGCGCAAGCAGCCGCTGGGCGACGACGAGGCCGAGCATGATTAGCCGGCTCTTCGACGTGATCTCGCGGCGCATCGACGGCCCGCTCATGGTGGCGCTGGTGCTCACGCTGGCCCTGGGCCTCACCGTCGTGTACTCGGCCTCCGGCGGCGCCTCCTTCGACCGCGTGCTGGGCCAGGGGCGCAACATCGCGCTGGCCGCCGGCGCCCTGTGGCTGGTGGCCAACATCCCGCCGCAGGCCCTCATGCGCCTGGCGGTGCCGGCCTACGCGGTGGGCCTCGCGCTGCTGGTGGCCGTGGCCCTCTTCGGGGAGGTGCGCAACGGCGCGCGGCGCTGGCTCAACCTGGGCTTCACCACGCTGCAGCCCTCCGAGATCATGAAGATCGCGGTGCCGCTGGTGCTCGCGTGGTACTTCCACCGCCACCAGGAGGGCATCCGGCTGCGCGACTACGCGGTGGCCGCGATCCTGCTCGCGCTGCCGGTGGGGCTGGTGGTGCGCCAGCCGGACCTGGGCACGGCCCTGCTCATCTTCGCCTCGGGCTTCTTCGTGATCTTCCTGGCGGGCCTGTCGTGGAAGGTGCTCGCGGGCCTGTTCGTGGCCGGGGCGACGAGCCTGCCGTTCCTGTGGGGCATGCTGCACGACTACCAGCGCCAGCGCGTGCTGACGCTCCTGGACCCCAGCGAGGACCCGCTGGGCGCCGGCTACCACATCATCCAGGCCACCATCGCCATCGGCTCCGGCGGCGTGCTGGGCAAGGGCTGGCTCAACGGCACCCAGGCCCAGCTCGACTTCGTGCCCGAGCGCTCCACGGACTTCATCCTGGCCGTCTTCGGCGAGGAGTTCGGGCTGGCCGGCAACCTCGTGCTCGTCACGCTCTACGTCCTCATCGTCGCGCGCGGGCTCATGATCGCGGCCAACGCCTCCACCACCTTCGCGCGCCTCATGGCCGGCGCGGTGACGCTCACCTTCTTCACCTACGCCTTCGTGAACATGGGCATGGTGAGCGGCATCCTGCCCGTGGTGGGCGTGCCGCTGCCGATGGTGAGCTACGGCGGCACGGCGCTGCTGTCCATGCTGGTGGGCTTCGGCATCCTCATGTCGATCGCCACGCACAAGCAGCTGGTGTCGAGCTGATGCGCGGGCCCGCCCTCGTCCTCGTGCTCCTCCTGGCCGCGGCCTGCGGCTCCACGCCCCCGAAGCCGGCGCCGGGCGGCGGCAAGTACTACGCGGACGACGGCCCGCCCGAGCGGGTGCCCGACGACGTGGCGGCGATCCCCGACGCCGTGCCGCGCGACGAGCCCTACCACCGCTACGCCAACCGCCCCTACACCGTGTTCGGGCGCACCTACGTGCCGCTGGTGAACGACGACGCCTACCGCGAGCGCGGCCTCGCCTCCTGGTACGGGCGCAAGTTCCACGGGCAGAAGACCTCCTCGGGCGAGGTCTACGACATGTTCGCGATGACGGCGGCGCACAAGACGCTGCCCATCCCCAGCTACGCGAAGGTGACGAACCTGAAGGACGGGCGCTCCGTGGTCGTGCGCGTGAACGACCGCGGCCCCTTCCACGAGGGGCGCGTGATCGACCTCTCCTACGCGGCGGCGGCCAAGCTCGGCATCGCCGGCCCGGGCAGCGGCCCCGTGGAGGTCGAGCGCGTGTTCGCGCGCGATGCCATGCGCCTCGCGTCGTCGGCCCCGCCCTCGGCGCCCGTGCCCGCCGCGCCCCTGCCGGCCCCCGCCCCGCCCCCCGGGCCCGCGCCCGCCGGGACGGCCCCGCCCGTGGTCACGGCGCTCGTCCAGGCGCCGCTGCCGAAGCCCGCCACGGTGGAGACGCCCGTGGTGGACCGCGAGCCCGGCGGGCTCTACCTGCAGCTCGGCGCCTTCTCGAGCGCCGAGAACGCCGTCGCCTTCCGCGACCGCGTCGCCGGCGAGCTGCCGTGGCTGCACGAGCCCATCGAGGTCGCCGGCGCCGGCGCCCTGCACCGCGTGCGCCTGGGCCCGTACCGCACGCGCGAGGAGGCCGAGGCCATCGCCGACAAGATCCGGCGCACGCTGGACCTCGCGCCCCTCATCACGCCCGCCCGCCCCGCGACCCGATGACCCGACCCGTCGCCGCCTTCCTCGCCGCCCTCGCCCTCGCCTTCGCCGCCGGCGCCGCGGCCCAGCCCGTGACGCCGCCGCCCATCGCCGCGCGCGCCTGGTACCTGCTGGACACGCTCTCGGGCCAGGCGCTGGCCGCGCAGTCCGAGGACGACCGCTTCGAGCCCGCCTCGCTCACCAAGCTCATGTCGGCCTACGTGGTGTTCCAGGCGATGCGCGAGGGAAAGCTCGCGCCCGGCACGGCGGTGAAGGTGACGCCGCAGGCGAGCGCCGTCGGCGGCTCGCGCATGTTCCTGGAGCCCGGCAAGCCCGTCACCGTGGCCGACCTGCTGCAGGGCATGGCGGTGCAGTCCGGCAACGACGCGACGCTCGCGCTCGCCGACGCGGTGGCCGGCTCCGAGGCGGCCTTCGTCGGGCGCATGAACGCGCAGGCCGCGCGCCTGGGCCTTCGCAACACGCACTTCGCCAACGCGACGGGGATGCCGGCGCCGGGGCACTACGCGAGCGCGCGCGACATGGCCACGCTCGCCGCCGCGCTCATCCGCGACTTTCCCGACCGCTACCCCCTGTACGCGCAGAAGGAATTCACCTGGAACGGCATCACGCAGGCCAACCGCAACCGCCTGCTGTGGCTGGACCCCACCGTGGACGGCGTGAAGACCGGCTTCACCGAGGCCGCGGGCTACTGCCTGGTGGCCTCCGCGAAGCGCGGCGAGCGCCGGCTGCTCGCGGTGGTGATGGGCGCGCGCACCGACGCCCTGCGCATGTCGGAGAGCCAGAAGCTGCTCAACTTCGGCTTCCTCGCCTGGGACACGCGCCGCCTGTACCGCAAGGGCGAGGTCGTCGCCTCCGCCGAGATCTTCAAGGGCACGCGCGCGAGCCTGCCCGTGGGCTTCGACCGCGACGTCTGGCTCTCGCTGCCGCGCGAGCGCTTCGAGGGCCTGCGCGCGCAGCTCACCACGCTGCAGCCCTTCGTGGCGCCCTACTCCCGGGGCCAGAAAGCGGGGATAATGAGGCTTGCCCGCGGCGACGCCACCGTCGCCGAGGTGGCCGTCGTGGCCCTCGACGACGTGCCGGCCGGCGGGTTCCTTTCGCGCGGATGGGACACGATCCGCCTCTTCTTCCGGTGACCGCCATGACCGCCCCCCTCGCCCACTTCAACGGCGCGCTCCTGCCGCTGGACCAGATCCGCATCTCGCCGCTCGACCGCGGCTTCCTCTTCGGCGACGGCGTCTACGAAGTGGTGCCGGCCTATGGCGGGCGGCTGCTGCGCGCGCGCGAGCACTTCGCGCGCCTGCAGCGCTCCATGGACGAGATCGGCCTCGCCAACCCGCACACCATCGAGGGCTGGATCGCGGAGGTGGGCAAGCTCCTCGCGCACCACCCCGGCGACCAGTCGGTGTACATCCAGGTCACGCGCGGGGTGCCGCCCAAGCGCGACCACGTCATCCCCAAGGGCCTCGCGCCCACGGTCTTCATGATGGCCTCCCCCCTGCCGACGCCGTCGCGCGAGATGGTGGAAAAGGGCGTGGCCTGCGTGAGCGCGCGCGACTTCCGCTGGGAGAAGTGCCACATCAAGAGCGTCTCGCTCCTGGGCAACGTGCTCGCGCGCCAGGTG
This sequence comes from Pseudomonadota bacterium, assembly GCA_029781595.1. Lineage (GTDB taxonomy): Bacteria > Pseudomonadota > Gammaproteobacteria > Burkholderiales > Usitatibacteraceae > FEB-7. The sequence goes on from JAKOWJ010000037.1 coordinate 5,348, forward strand.
TCCGCCGACGCCGGCGCCGCGGAGACGGTGCTGTTCCGGGACGGCTTCCTCACCGAGGCGTCGGCCTCCAACGTCTTCGTGGTGAAGGGCGGCACGGTGCTCGCCGCGCCGCAGGACCACCACATCCTGCTCGGCATCACCTACGAGCTGCTGCAGGAGCTGGCGCGCCGCGGCGAGGTCCGCTTCGAGGTGCGGCCCATTCCCGAGGCCGAGGTGCGCGCCGCCGACGAGCTCTGGCTCAGCTCCTCCACCAAGGAGGTGCTCGCCATCACCTCGCTGGACGGCCGGCCGGTCGGCGCGGGCGTGCCCGGGCCGATGTTCCGGCGCATGCACGCGCTCTTCCAGGACTACAAGGCGAAGCTCGCGGCCGCGGCCGCGGTCGCCGACTGAGCGGCGCGCCCCGCGGCCAAGGAACCGTCCGG
>JAKOWJ010000043.1 GCA_029781595.1 Pseudomonadota bacterium
GTGGCGGTGATCCGCACGGCGCAGGGCCGCGAGGTGGCCGTGGCCATGTCGCACCCGTGGCCCGTGCGCGTGCCGCGCCCCGTCGCGCGCCGCCTGCCCCCGCACGAGCCGCTGGTCACGGGCCAGCGCATCCTCGACGCCCTCTTCCCCGTGGCCCTCGGCGGCCAGGCGGCCATCCCCGGCGGCTTCGGCACCGGCAAGACGGTGCTGCTGGAGGCCCTGGCCAAGGGCTGCGCCGCGGACGTGATCGTCTACCTGGGCTGCGGCGAGCGCGGCAACGAGATGGCCGGCGTGCTCGAGGAGCTGCCGCAGCTCGACGACCCGCGCAGCGGCGGCAGGCTCATGGCGCGCACCGTCATCGTGGCCAACACCTCGAACATGCCGGTGGCCGCGCGCGAGGCCTCGATCTACTCGGCCATCACGGTCGCGGAGTATTTCCGCGACCAGGGCCTGCACGTGGCGCTCATGGCCGATTCCACCAGCCGCTGGGCCGAGGCCCTGCGCGAGGTCTCGGGGCGCTTCGGCGAGCTGCCGGGCGACGGCGGCTACCCGGCCTATCTCGCCTCGCGCCTGGCGGAGTTCTACGAGCGCGCCGCCCTGGCCGAGACGCTCGACGGCGGCCGCGGCTCGGTCACGGTGATGGGCGCCATCAGCCCGCCCTCGGGCGACTTCTCCGAGCCCGTCACCAGCCACACGAAGCGCTACGTGCGCGCGTTCTGGGCGCTGGACGTGCGGCGCGCGCAGGCGCGCTTCTACCCGGCGGTGAACCCGCTGCAGTCCTACGCCGAGGACGCGGCCGACTTCGCGCCCTGGTGGAACGGCCACGGCCACACCGGCTGGCTCGAGCTGCGCCGGCGCTTCCTCACGCTGCTCGACGAGCAGTCGCGGCTGGAGCGCATGGCGAAGATCATCGGCAAGGACGCGCTGCCCGCGCGCCAGCAGCTCACGCTCGCCTGCGCCGACCTGGTGAACGAGGCCTTCCTGCGCCAGAACGCCTTCGCGCCGAAGGACCGCGTCGCCGGGCCCGCCAAGCAGGTGGCGATGATGCGTCTGGTGGGCCGCTTCATCGACCTCGCCACGCGCGCGGTGGCCGCGGGCGTCGAGCCCGGCCGGTTCGCGGAGCTGGGCTGCCTGCGCACGCTCGCGCGCATGGGCGAGGACATCGGCGACGACGAGCCGGAGCGCTTCGAGGCGGTGGCCGCGGCCCTGGAGGCCGATTTCCGCACCCTGCTGCCCGCGACGGAGGCCGCCCCGTGAAGCCGCGCCTGCTCGCCGAGGGCGCCGCCACGCGCCTTTCCGGCCCGCTGCTCTTCCTGCGCCGCACGGTCGAGGCGGGCGTGAACGAGGCCGTGGAGGTGACGGGCGCGGACGGCCGCACGCGGCCGGGGCGGGTGGCCGCGGCCGACCGCGACACGCTCACCGTGGAGGTGCTCGAGTCCACCGCGGGGCTCGCGCTGCACGAGGTGGTGGTGCGCTTCGTGGGCGAGCCGCTCTCCTTCCCGCTCGGCCCCGGCATCCTGGGCCGCGTCTTCGACGGCGTGGGCCGCGTGATCGACGGCGGCCCGCCCATCCCCGCCCGCGAGGCGCACCCCATCGAGGGGCTGCCCTGGAACCCGGTGGCGCGCCGCGCGCCGCGCGACTTCATCGAGACGGGCGTGTCGTCCATCGACCTCATGAACAGCCTGGTGCGCGGCCAGAAGCTGCCCATCTTCTCCGGCGGCGGGCTGCCGCACGACCGGCTCGCGGCGGACATCGCCGCCAACGCGAGGCTGCCGCGCGGCGCGCCGGGCGACTTCGCCATCGTCTTCGCGGGCATGGGGCTGCCGCACGCGAGCGCCGAGTACTTCCGGCGCCGCCTCGAGCAGGGCGGCGCGCTCGAGCGCACGGCGCTCTTCCTGAACCTCGCGGCCGACTCCTCCACGCAGCGCCTGCTCACGCCGCGCTACGCGCTCACCGCCGCCGAGTACCTCGCCTTCGTCGAGGGCAAGCACGTGCTGGCGATCCTCACCGACATGACCAACTACTGCGAGGCGCTGCGCGAGGTGTCCTCGTCCAAGGGCGAGATCCCCAGCCGCAAGGGCTTCCCCGGCTACCTCTACTCGGACCTCGCCACGCTCTACGAGCGCGCGGGCTGCGTGCACGGCGCGAAGGGCACGCTCACGCAGCTTTCCATCCTCACGATGCCCTCGGACGACATCACGCACCCCATCCCGGACCTCACGGGCTACATCACCGAGGGGCAGATCGTCTTCTCGCGCGACCTCGACCGGCGCGGCGTGAACCCGCCGGTGAACGTGCTGCCCAGCCTGTCGCGCCTCATGAAGGACGGCACGGGCGAGCGGTACACGCACCGCGACCACCCGGCGCTCGCCTCGCAGCTCTACTCGGCCTACGCGCGCGCCATCCAGACGCGCGTGCTCTCCGCCGTCGTGGGCGAGGACGGCCTGTCGGAGGCCGACCGCCGCTACCTCGCCTTCGGAGAAGCCTTCGAGCGCCGGCTGGTCCACCAGGAGGGCGCGCGCAGCCTCGCCGAGAGCCTGGAGGCCGGCTGGCGGCTGCTCGCGGACCTGCCCGCCGCGGAACTCACGCGCCTGTCCGACGAGCAGCTCGCGCGGCACTTCCCGAAGGCCGGCGCGTGAGCGAGGTCGCCCCCAGCCGCAGCGCCATCCTGGAACTGCGCGACGAGCGCCTGTCGATGGTCGAGGGCCGCGGCTTCCTCGACGAGAAGTGCCTCGCCATCGCCGCCGAGATCGTGAAGCGCCTGGGCCGCTACCGCGAGGTGCAGGCCGGGCTGGCGGCGGCCACGCGCGAGGCCGCGGAAGCGCTGCAGGGCGCGATCGCCCGCCACGGGCTGGCCGAGCTGGGCCGGGTGCCCGCGCCCGCCTCGCCGCCTTCGGCCCTCGCCACCTCCGCCTCGCGCGTGATGGGCGTGGCGCTGCTGGAGGCATCGCTCGCGGCGCCGCCCGACCTGCCCGGGCCCCCGCCCTGGGGCTCGCCCG
>JAKOWJ010000047.1 GCA_029781595.1 Pseudomonadota bacterium
GGCGAGGTCGTGATGATCGGCTGCATGGTGGCCTTCTCGGTCATCGTGGCCCTGGCGCCCACGGGCCTGCCCCCGCTGGTGATCGTGGCCGCGGGCATCCTCGCGGCCGTGCCCGTGTGCATGGCGGTGGGCTACGTGGTCGAGCGCGTGGCCTACCGGCCGCTGCGCAACGCCCCGCGCCTGGCCCCCCTCATCACCGCCATCGGCATGTCCATGGTGCTGCAGCACCTGGCGCTGCTCGTGTGGAGCCGCAACATCATCGCCTTCCCGCAGATCGTGCAGCTGCGCCTCATCCGCCTGGGCCACACGGAGACCAGCGCGGCCATCTCCAACGTGCAGGTGGCCATCATCCTCACCTCGATCGCGATGATGGCGGGCCTGCTCGCGCTCGTGTACCGCACGCGGCTGGGCATCGCCATGCGCGCCACCTCGCAGAACCCGCAGGTGGCCGGCCTCATGGGCATCGACATCAACCGCGTCATCTCCGCGACCTTCGTGATCGGCGCGGCGCTGGGCGCGGTGGCCGGCGTGATGGTCGGCAGCTACTACGGCGTGGCGCACTACCAGATGGGGTTCCTGCTGGGCCTGAAGGCCTTCAGCGCGGCGGTGCTGGGGGGCATCGGCAACCTCGCGGGCGCCGTGCTGGGCGGCATCCTCATGGGGCTCATCGAGGCCCTCGGGGCGGGCTACGTGGGCGACTTCACCAACGTGTGCCTGCTCGACCGGTTCCTGCCGGGCTTCCACGACGTGTGCCTGGCGAGCCCGGAGTCGAGCCTCTTCGGCTCGAACTACAAGGACGTGTACGCGTTCATCGTGCTCATCCTCGTGCTCGTCTTCCGGCCCTCGGGGCTGCTGGGCGAGCGCGTCGGCGACCGGGCGTAGGTCGGCGTTATGGAGTTATGCCGGCCAAGGGCGGGGACACGGATGAACACGGATGAACACGGATGTCGGATTGAAGGGCGAGACGGACCTCTCCCGGAGCGTCATCGGGGCCGCCTTCCGCGTCGCGAATGCGCTGGGAGTCGGCTTTCTTGAAAAGGTCTACGAGAACGCACTGGCGGTCGAGTTGCGGCTGTCCGGTCACGCGATCGACCAGCAACGGACAGTGGACGTCCGATATCGCGGCGAACTCGTCGGCATCTACCAGGCCGATCTCATCGTGGACGACCGCCTCGTTGTCGAGCTCAAGGCCGTGGAGGCGCTCTCACCCGCCCACAAGGCGCAGTGCCTCAACTATCTCCGGGCGACCGGCCTGCACACGGGCCTGGTCATCAACTTCGGCCGCCCCCGCCTCGAAATCCGCCGAATCCTGTCCTGAACCCGGAATCGCCTCATCCGTGTTCATCCGCGTCCATCCGTGTTCATCCGTGTTCCCGGGGTTCGCGTGACCATGGGCACGATCTCCGCCCTCCGCGCCGACCCGCGCCTCAAGTGGGCGGGCATCGTCCTCGTGGCGGCCGCGCTGCTGGCGCTGCCCTTCGCGCTGGCGGTGGCGGGCACGGCGTGGGTGCGCATCACCAACCTCGCCATCCTCTTCATCCTGCTCTCGCTCGGCCTGAACATCGTCGTGGGCTTCGCCGGGCTCCTGGACCTGGGCTACATCGCCTTCTACGCGGTGGGCGCCTACGTGTACGCGCTGCTCGCCTCGCCCCACTTCGGCCTGCACCTGCCGTGGTGGGCCATCCTGCCCATCGGCGCGGCGGTGGCCTGCACCTTCGGCGTGATCCTGGGCACGCCCACCCTGAAGCTGCGCGGCGACTACCTCGCCATCGTCACGCTCGGCTTCGGCGAGATCATCCGCATCTTCCTCAACAACCTCTCCGAGCCCTTCAACCTCACCAACGGCCCCAAGGGCATCGCCACCATCGACCCGGTGCGCTTCTTCGGGGTGGACTTCTCCACCGTCACGCGCATCGGCGACTTCGCCCTGTCGGGCACGCTCAAGTACTACTACTTCCTGCTCGCGATGCTGGTGGTGGTGATCGTCGTGAACCTGCGCCTGCAGGATTCGCGCATCGGCCGCGCCTGGGAGGCCATCCGCGAGGACGAGCTGGCCGCCCGCGCCATGGGCATCAACACCACGCGCATGAAGCTGCTCGCCTTCGCGATGGGCGCCTCCTTCGGCGGCATCGCCGGCGGCATGTTCTCGGCCATCCAGGGCTTCATCAGCCCGGAGAGCTTCATCCTCACCGAGAGCGTGATGGTGCTGGCCATGGTGGTGCTGGGCGGCATGGGCAACATCTGGGGCGTGGTGCTGGGCGCCGCGCTCCTGTCCTTCGTGCCGGAGATCCTGCGCTACACCGTCGAGCCGGTGCAGCGCGCGCTCTTCGGCCGCTCGCTCGTCGACCCCGAGGTGATCCGCATGCTGCTCTTCGGGCTGGCGATGGTGGGGATGATGCTGTTCCGGCCGGCGGGCCTGCTGCCCTCGGCGGTGCGCAAGCGCGAGCTGGCCACGGGGCGCGAGGACGCGCAGGACGACGATGGCGACGCGACCTGAGGCCGCGGGCGCCGGCGCCCCGCTCCTGTCCATCGAGCGCGTGACCAAGCGCTTCGGCGGCCTCACGGCCCTGTCGGAGGTGAGCTTCTCCATCCGCGAGGGCGAGATCTACGGCCTCATCGGTCCCAACGGCGCGGGCAAGACCACGCTCTTCAACGTGCTCACGGGCCTGTACCGCCACGACGCGGGCGAGTTCCGCTTCGCCGGCCGGCCGCTGGTGGACGCCACGCCCGACCGCATCGCCGCCCGGGGCATCGCGCGCACCTTCCAGAACATCCGCCTCTTCGCCAACCTCTCGGCCCTCGAGAACGTGATGATCGGCCGGCACGTGCGGACGAAGGCGGGCGTGTTCGGCGCCATCGTCCGCGACGCCCGCACCCGTGCCGAGGAGGCCGACATCGCGCGCCGCGCCGCCGCGCTGCTCGAGTACGTGGGCATCGCGGCCCGGGCCAACGAGCTCGCGCGGCACCTCTCCTACGGCGACCAGCGCCGGCTGGAGATCGCGCGCGCCCTGGCCACGGAGCCGCGCCTGCTCGCGCTGGACGAGCCGGCCGCCGGCATGAACGCCACGGAGAAGCAGGACCTGCGCCGGCTCCTGGAGGCGATCCGGGCGGACGGCACGACGCTCCTCATCATCGAGCACGACATGCGGCTGGTGATGGGCCTTTGCGACCGCGTGCTGGTCCTGGACTACGGCCGGCGCATCGCCGAGGGGCTGCCCGACGACGTGCGGCGCGACCCGAAGGTGATCGAGGCCTACCTCGGCGCGGCGCATCACGATGCGGGCGGGGCGAGTGATGCGGGCGAAAAGCAGGGTTCACGGATGAACACGGATAAACACGGATGAACACGGATCATTCGTTGGTGCGAATCGGCGGTGCCCATGGCCATGTCCCCGCAACCATGCACGACGCACCAGGATCACGATTCCATCCGTGTTCATCCGTGTTTATCCGTGTTCATCCGTGTCCCTCGCCCTTCCCCTCCGCGAGCCCCTGATGCGTCTCCTGTCGCTGGAGAAGGTCGAGGTCCACTACGGCGGCATCCGCGCCGTGAAGGGCATCGACCTGCACGTCGAGGAGGGCGAGCTGGTGTGCCTCATCGGCGCCAACGGCGCGGGCAAGACGACGACGCTGCGCGCCATCTCTGGCCTCGCCCACGCGGGCGGCCGCATCCTCTACCGCGGCGAGGACATCGCCGGCCGCCGCCCGCACGAGATCGCGCGCCTGGGCATCTCGCTCGTGCCCGAGGGCCGCGGCGTGTTCCCGCAGCTCACGATCGAGGAGAACCTCGCCATGGGCGCCTACACGCGCAGCGATCGCGCGGGCATCGCGGCGGACGTCGACCGCGCCTTCACGCTCTTCCCGCGCCTGAAGGAGCGGCGCCGCCAGACCGCCGGCACGCTCTCCGGCGGCGAGCAGCAGATGCTCGCCATCGGCCGCGCGCTCATGAGCCGGCCGAAGCTGCTGCTGCTCGACGAGCCCAGCATGGGCCTCGCGCCCATCATGGTGGACCGCATCTTCGAGGTGATCCGCCTCATCGCCTCGGAGGGCGTGACGATGCTGCTGGTGGAGCAGAACGCGCGCCTCGCGCTCGAGGCGAGCCGCCGCGCCTACGTGCTGGAGAGCGGCCTGGTCACGCTCTCGGGCGAGGCCGCCGGGCTCCTGCACGACCCGCAGGTGCGCCAGGCCTACCTCGGCGAGTGAGCCTCGGCGCGGGGCGGGTTTGCGGCTACACTTGTAATCGCCGGGTGATGCGACTCACAGACGGGCCACGGGTCGGCGCATCACACTCACAACATCGACAAGGGCCGCCGGCAAGGCCCCGTGCAACAAGACTCCTGGCGAACCCATGACCTCTTCCCGGGCCCTCCGTGGCGCCCTTCTCGGCCTTTCGGCCGCCGTGCTCCTCGGGACGCTGGCCTTCCTCTATTCGCGCACCGAGGCCATCGACTTCAAGCGCGAGTCGGAGACGCTCTCGCTGCTGCGCGAGCTGCAGGCGCTGGACGCGAGCTGGGATGCCGACGCCTCCCGCCTCACGGCCTCGCTCGCGCCCGGGGCGGCGCCCCCGGACCGCGGCACCACCCTGGCCCGCATCCTTCGCGAGCTCGAGCGCGCCGGCGGCCGGCCCGAGGTGGCCGACGCGCTGCCTGCCATCAAGTCGGGCATGGCGGCCAAGTCCACGGCGTGGGAGGCGCTGCGCGCCCGGCACGAGCGCTCGCTCGCCGCCCTGGAGGCCGCGCGCCTCGCCACGCGCACGCTGGTCTCGGAGGCCGGCTCCATGCGGCTGAAGGACCCGAAGCGCGCCGAGCGCTACACGGCCCTGGCCGGCGAGGCCTCCACCCTCGCGGCGACGGTGCGCGCCGCCGAGGAGGCCGACGGCGCGCTCGCCGCGCGGCTCGCGGGCCTTCGCGAGGCCGCCGCCGGCACCGACCCGGCGCTCGCCGCCGCCGCCGAGGCCGCGGAGAAGGCGATGCGCGACTTCCTCGCCGCCCGCGCCGAGGAGCGCGCGGCCGCCCAGAAGATGGCCTTCCTCACGGTGGGCGGGCGCGTGGACCTGCTCTCGCGCACGGTCTCGCGCGGCGTGCAGGGCGCCCTCGAGGACAAGGAGCGCTGGCGCGTCTACCTCTTCTTCTACGCCGCGGCCCTGCTGGTGGGCGTGGGCTACCTCGTCGCGCGGGTGTTCGCCGCGCAGGCGGCGCTGCGCGAGGCCAACGAGGGCCTGGAGAAGCGCGTGGCCGAGCGCACCCGCGAGCTCTCCGAGGCCATGACGCGCCTGAAGGAATCCGAGGCGCAGCTCGTGCAGAGCGAGAAGATGTCCTCGCTGGGGCAGATGGTCGCGGGCGTCGCCCACGAGATCAACACGCCCCTCGCGTACGTGAAGAACAGCGTGGCCACCGTGCGCGACCGCCTGCCGGAGCTGCGCGACGCCCTCGCGCAGTCCGATCGCCTGGTGGGCCTTCTGCAGGCCGAGTCCGCCGACCCCGCGGACCTGCAGGAGACCTTCGGCGCCGTCACCGCGCGCCTGGCGCAGCTGCGCGAGCACCGCGTGATCGAGGACATCGAGTCGCTCTCCAACGACGGCCTGCACGGCATCGAGCAGATCGCCGAGCTGGTGGTGAACCTGAAGAACTTCTCGCGGCTGGACCGCAGCAAGGTCGCGAGCTTCAACGTGAACGAGGGCGTGTCCGCCACGCTCCTCATCGCCAAGCCGCAGCTGCGCAACGTGACGGTGGAGCGCCGCTTCGGCGAGATCCCCTCCATCACCTGCTCGCCCTCGCAGGTGAACCAGGTGCTGCTCAACCTCGTCACCAACGCCGCCCAGGCGCTCGACAAGGCCGACCGGCGCATCGTGGTGGCCACGCGCCGCGAGGGGGCCGACGCCGTCGCCATCGAGGTGATGGACAACGGCAAGGGCATCCCGGCCGACGTGCTGCCGCGCATCTTCGACCCGTTCTTCACGACCAAGGACGTGGGCAAGGGCACGGGGCTGGGACTTTCCATCGCCTACAAGATCATCGCCGAGCACGGCGGGCGCATCGACGTGAAGAGCCAGCCGGGCAAGGGTACGATGTTCACCGTCGTCCTGCCGCTCCACCCGCCGGCCGAGCTCGCGGCGCGGGACGCCTGATCCATGCAGATCCCCGAGAGAATCGGCAAGTACGTCGTCCAGTCCATCCTCGGCAAGGGGGCGACGGGGCTCGTCTACCGCGGCTTCGACCCGGGCATCAAGCGGCCCGTGGCGCTCAAGGTCATCACCAAGAGCCTGCTCGACCCCGCGGACATGGATTACGTGGTGAGCCGCTTCCGCCACGAGGCCGAGGCCGTCGGCCGCCTCACGCACCCGCGCATCGCCGCGATCTACGACTTCATCGAGACCGAGGAACTCGCCTGCATCGTGATGGAGCTGGTCAACGGCAAGAGCCTCGCGCACCACCTCAAGGAGGTGACGCAGTACGGCTTCAAGGACACCTGGGAGATCGTCCGCCAGATCCTCGACGGCCTGGCCTACTCCCACGGCCAGGGCGTGATCCACCGCGACCTCAAGCCCGGCAACATCCTCATCAACGACGACGGGCGCATCAAGATCACGGATTTCGGCGTGGCCCGCATCGAGTCCTCCACCCTCACCGTGATGGGCGACATCGTCGGCACGCCGCACTACATGGCGCCGGAGCAGTTCGGCGGCCAGGAGGCCACGCCGCGGACGGACCTGTACCAGGTGGGCGTGATGGTCTACGAGCTGCTCACCGGCACGCGCCCGTTCTCGGGCAACAACGTGGAGATCCTGCGCCGCGTGATGAACGACCGGCCGGCCAACCCCTCCACGCACAACCCCAAGGTCACCTGGCAGCTCGACTGGGTGGTGCAGAAGGCCCTGTCCAAGGACCCGTCGGACCGCTTCGGCTCGGCGCGCGAGTTCTCCGACGCGCTCAAGGGCGCGCTGGAGGAGAGCCTGGGCGGCCCGCTCGCCGCGGCCGCCGCCGCGATGGCGCCCGCCTCGCTGCCCACGGGCGCGGCGAGCCTCATGGACAAGGCGCGCCTCATCGCCGGCGCCAAGGACGCGGGCGTGATGGGAGAGGCCGCGGCGCCCGCGCCCGCCGGCCCCGCCACCTTCGCCGCCGGCGGCGACTCGAGGAAGGCGCGCGTGCTCTTCGTGGACGACGAGGAGCGCATCCTCAACGCGCTGCGCACGCTCTTCCGCGGCCAGTACCACGTGTTCACCGCCGAGAACGGCGCGCTCGCCATCGAGTTCGTCAAGCGCTTCGGCATCCACGTCGTGGTGAGCGACCAGCGCATGCCCAACATGACGGGCGTGGAGCTGCTGCGCCAGGTGAAGGACCTCTCGCCCAACTCGGTGCGCATGCTCCTCACGGGCTACTCCGACCTCGCGGCCATCGTCGGCTCCATCAACGAGGGCGAGGTGTTCCGCTTCGTGAAGAAGCCCTGGGACAACGCCGAGATGCAGAAGACCATCGCCGACGCCGTGGCCATCGCGATGGAGCTCGCGGCCACGCCCGCCGAGCCCGCCGCCGCCGACGAGAAGGTCGAGGCCTCCATCGTCGTCGTCGACTCGACGCCGGACCTGGCCGAGGGCCTGAAGAGCGTGCTGGGGGGCGTGGCGCCCATCCGCCTCGTGGGCACGCCGGAGGACGCGGTGCGCGCCCTGGAGGCCGAGGAGGTCGCGCTCATCGTCGCGGACCTCTCCGTGGGCCAGGAGGGCCTCATCACCCTCTTCAAGCTGCTCAAGGCCCAGCACCCCGAGGTGCTGTCGATCCTGGTCACCGAGGCCTCGGATTCCGAGCTGGTGATCGAGCTCATCAACCAGGCGCAGATCTTCCGCTTCCTCAACAAGCCCATCAACGTGAAGCAGCTGCGCGGGCACGTCGAGGCCGCGCTCGCCAAGTACCGCGCCTTCAAGCGCCGCCCCGACCTCGTGCGCGGCCAGAAGCCCGCCGAGAGCCTGCAGGCCAAGACTTCCCTCTGGGGCGCCAAGCTCTTCGAGCGCATCCGCTCGCTGCCCGACCGGCTCTTCTCGCGCGCCTGAGCGCGCCGCCCCGCAAATGCGTTGGTGCGAATCCGGAGCGGGAATGGCCGGGGAGGGAAGCGCATCCGCCTGTCCCTGGGGCCGCAAGCGTGACCGTCGGACGGGTCCCAAAAAACCGGGGCCAGGCAGAACAAGCCAGGCCCCGGTTTTTTACC